>NZ_PNDH01000023.1:0-49863 GCF_005887175.1 Pseudoalteromonas sp. S1612
GTTTTTCAGATCTAAGTAAACCAGAGCGGGTCATTAGCTCAGTTGGTAGAGCAGTGGACTTTTAATCCATTGGTCGATGGTTCAAGTCCATCATGACCCACCACTTCTGGTACACTTTCTCCGTATAATATATTTCTTAGTATCTCCCTTATTTTTATTTATAAACTGCCTGACTAGATTGCTATTATTTAGCGTTCGTTTCTCGTATAATTTGCGCTATTAATTGCACTGTAAATAAAGTGGTCGAGAACATGAGTTTAGCTCAAACTATTATGCCTGAAGGTTATATTTTCCCTCCTAAGCCGGCACCGTTAACACAAGACGAAAAAGGCGAATATAAAGCGCGTATAAAACAATTACTGCAAGAGAAAAACGCGGTACTTGTTGCTCATTATTACACTGATCCTGAAATTCAAGCACTTGCTGAAGAAACGGGCGGCTGTGTAGCCGATTCACTCGAAATGGCGCGTTTTGGCGCTCGCCATGAAGCCGATATGATCATCGTCGCGGGTGTACGTTTTATGGGTGAGACTGCTAAAATTTTAACCCCTAACAAAACCGTGGTTATGCCAACACTTGAAGCGACTTGTTCATTAGATATTGGTTGCCCAGTGGATGAGTTTTCAGCGTTTTGTGATCAACACCCAGACCGTAAAGTGGTAGTGTATGCTAACACTTCTACCGCGGTTAAAGCGCGTGCTGATTGGATAGTTACCTCATCGTGTGCACTTGAAATAGTAGAGCACTTAGATGAGCAAGGCGAAAAAATCATTTGGGGCCCAGATAAGCATTTAGGCAGTTATATTCAAAAGAATACTGGCGCCGATATGATCATGTGGAACGGCGCATGTATTGTACATGATGAGTTCAAAACCAAAGCGCTAAAAGACTTTAAAGTCTTGCATCCAGATGCAGGCGTATTGGTGCATCCCGAATCACCGGCTGAAATTGTTGAACTCGCTGATGCTGTTGGCTCTACTAGCCAGCTTATTAAAGCAGCGCAAACTATGCCTAATAAAAAGTTTATTGTGGCGACCGATCGCGGTATCTTTTATAAAATGCAGCAACTATGCCCAGATAAAGAGTTTTTTGAAGCGCCAACGGCTGGTAGCGGCGCTACATGTAAAACTTGCGCTCACTGCCCTTGGATGGCAATGAACGGCTTACAAGCGATTGAGGAAGCACTGATTGATGCCAGCGGTAAAGAAGTGTTTGTTGATATGGATTTGCGTGAAGGCGCACTTAAATCATTAAATCGCATGCTAGACTTTACAGCCAATATGGCAAAATAATAAATAGCAATATAATGCATTAGATAAAGGCGATACTCAGGTATCGCCTTTTTATTTGCTTATGAGTAGTTAGTTTGATTATTGAGCAGTTAAAAGCATGATGTTAAAAAGGCCTTGCACCAAGCAAGTGTATTTCATACTATAGCGCGCTGTTGCAAAGCAACATTGTGGAGAGATGGCTGAGTGGCTGAAGGCGCACGCCTGGAAAGTGTGTTTAGGTTAATCCCTAACGAGGGTTCGAATCCCTCTCTCTCCACCATTATTCGATATTAAGACGCCTCAAGGCGTCTTTTTTGTGCCTGTAACAAATATAAATCAATGACTTGGCGTTTCATGGCGTCCTATAGCATCCCACCAAAGCTTAAAGCTTTAGTATCTTTTATGGTATTCCTTTAATAAAATGCCATAATAAGGAATACTAAATTAGAGTGGAGTTAATTTATTATGGCAAGAGCAGCTAAGCAACTGACCGATACAGCGCTTAAAAAAGCAAAAACAGAAGATAAAGATCTTATTTTATCGGATGGCAACGGTCTACAAGTAAAAGTTAGAAAGAGTGGTTCAAAGCTCTGGAACTTTAACTACTACCATCCAATTACAAAAAAGCGTATTAACATGGGGTTAGGCAAGTATCCCGATATATCTATTGTTAATGCTAGAAAGCTCGCGCAGGGAGCTCGAGAACTAGTTGCTTTAGGCACTGATCCTAAAGAATACCGAGATGCAACCATTGCCCATAAACGAGCAGAGGAAGAGCTAACACTCAAAAAAGTAGCTCTAGAGTGGTTTGAAGTGAAAAAGCCAGATTTTACCAAAGCCCATGGTGAAGATATTTGGCGTTCGTTAAATAATCATATTTTGCCAATAATAGGTAAATACCCCATAGGTAAAATCACAGCACCGCAAGTAATCAAAATATTAAGGCCTATTGAAGCAAAAGGGACTTTAGAAACTGTTAAGCGATTGAGCCAACGTTTAAATCAGGTTATGACATACGCTGTTAACAGTGGTTATATTCAAGCCAACCCGCTTGCTGGCATTAAAGAAACCTTTAAAAAGCCACAAAAACAAAACATGCCTTCGCTAAAACCAGAAGAGCTGCCTGAATTGATGCAAGCACTTGCTACAGCATCTATTAAACGAGTAACTCGCTTTCTAATTGAATGGCAGTTACATACTCTTACCCGCCCAGGTGAAGCGGCCGGTACTCGTTGGGATGAAATTGATTTTGAGAATAAACTTTGGACTATCCCCCCTGAACGTATGAAAAAGCGCAGAGAGCATGTCATACCGTTATCACAACAAGCTATAGAGTTATTAGAGGCAATAAAACCAATTTCAGGGCACAGAGACTTTGTATTTCCGTCAGACAGAAACCCGAGAAATCATATCAATAATGAAACAGCTAATATGGCACTAAAACGAATGGGGTTTGAAGGCCGCTTAGTAAGCCATGGCTTGCGTTCGCTTGGTAGCACCACATTAAATGAGCATGAGTTTAACCCAGATATAATAGAAGCCGCACTGGCGCATGTAGACAAAAACCAGGTTCGTTCTGCTTATAATAGAGCTGAATACATAGAAAAACGTAAAGAGCTAATGAACTGGTGGAGTGAGCATATAGAAAAGGCATCTCAAGGTACATTATCGGTAACTGGGCATAAGCATCTTTTAAAAGTTGGTTAGAAAATAAAATAAGGATATAAAATGGCTTTAACACAAATGCAAATCATTCAATCACTGGGTGAGGCAATGAGCTGGCTAGAAAGGGAGTTAAGCTGAGATGTGCCTGCAACAGAGCTAAGACATTTAACCGGTAGAATAGGGGAATTGTACGCCGCACTTATAACTAATGGACGTATGGCAACTGAGGTTAACTAGGCAGGGTACGATGTTGTATCAAGTAGTGGTGAGCGGATATCAGTAAAAACTATAGCAAGAGTGCATAAAAACGTGCACATAGTTTTAATACTAATACGATACTGTTGGGCGCTATTGTATGCCCCAAAACTTTAAGGTAATTTGAGCGCAACAGTCGATTGCAAAGGCTACTAAGGCCCTAAATTGATAATTTATTTTAGAGCTAGCTATCAAAGGAATTGTAAAATGAATAAACTTAGCATTATATTTCTTGTATTAATTTCTACTCCATACTGCCATGCAGGCACGCTGAATTGGTATCGTGTAAATTGTATTGAAGATTCAAGTAAAGTGGGTATTTGTAATGCGGTTGTTAGCTCCACAATTTCTGGAATTATTTCTGGTTATGCAGTCGCTGATAAAAAACCATTTTTTTGTGAGAAGAGATACTTTGCATCAGAGTACCTTCACACCGCGAATAGATTCAAACCTTACGCAAAAAGTTTCACTGAAAATACGTATACAATTAAACAGCAAAAAAGCCTTCTTTTATCTGATTTTATAGTTGAGTACCTAAAATCTGATCTGCCATTGGGGACATGCTCAGATAAATAAGCATGAAAATGAAGTCGCTTTATCATTTTAAGAATTAATACAGATGAAATGCCGGTGGAATGTTATTAGATACATCCGTTGTAGAAGTTAAACAACTAATGAAAGAGGTTTCAACGGGGAATAGCTGCATTACATTGATCAAGTTAATAAACCAACAGGTTAAGCCACGTATATTACTAAATATAAAAGAAGCTATATGGAATAACTATAAATTGGTAGAGCTTGAAAACGGCACCATAGAAGTATTTTTAAATAACGAGCTTGTAGCACCAAGTAAGCCTTACTTACATGATATCGCCAAAGAGTTAGGGATTTCAATTTTAAATGGCAACGGGAATCCATTTAATACACGCTAATTGGGTTTTTTATTGATTAAAGAATTGCTCAATTAATTACTAATATCATGGCTTTACTGAAGGTACTTTAAAAGGTACATTGCTGTCTAAATTAATAAAATGAAGCAGGGAATATGAGCGATTTAGTAGAGTGTAGTGAGTGTAAATTAAAATTCGACTTGGATGAATACGATAATTGTCCTGACTGCGAAGATGACTTAATTGAGTGCGAAGTGTGTGAGCACAGGTTTAACTTTAAACTCAAAAGCTGCCCTTACTGTGATGAAAACACGGTGCCAGAAGGTGCTGAATGCGAGTTTTGCGAGAAGCTTGCAATGCGTTATCTGCAAGATAACCCGGTTTGTGAAGACCATTTCCAAGTTTAACTAAGTCTTTGGCTCATAAATTTTTAGGTAATGAGCC
Source organism: Pseudoalteromonas sp. S1612 (assembly GCF_005887175.1). Lineage (GTDB taxonomy): Bacteria > Pseudomonadota > Gammaproteobacteria > Enterobacterales > Alteromonadaceae > Pseudoalteromonas > Pseudoalteromonas undina. Next base: position 4,526 of record NZ_PNDH01000023.1, read on the forward strand.
ATTTAATTCAGCTTGAAAGTCATATATAAAAATATAGAAGTACTTAGAAGAATAACAATGAAACTATTAAATACCTACGATGATAGAGATGAAGCTGAAAAAGCTGTTTCATTAATAACAGGTGAAAAGCGTCTAGCTAGTGAGCGTGACGGAACTGAAGTTATCTATAATCTCTTTGGCGAGGCTACCTGGGGTAACTTATATAAGTTGAAAATGTTCAACTTACCTGAATTACAGAAACTTGTAGAGATGAAAAATAAAAATCAGCCCTTCGATCAACTTAGGTATAAAGAGATAATTTCAATGCTCAAATATGCAGCAAATACCTTCGAACTAAAAATACCTGATCATTGGCTGTAGATTAACCTTAACCTTTGAAACCTCATAAATAATGCAGCTTCAAAGCTACAAGTATATTGAGTTATCAATAGCCCATTTCTGGGCCTCTTCTAATGATGAAAATCTTTCTGGGTAGGCTTTATTACCTTTAATAATACCAAATTGCTTTGTGTCTTCATTTTCTAAATATAAGAATGTCTGTGCCTGGCTAACGGAAACCATTTTACCAGGGATCATCATCAGTTCAGAACAATCTTGCCCAACTTTTATTTCTCCCTTATAGTTTTCATGTTTCAAAACATCGAGATGTTTAATGTTTTTCTGGCCACACATCTCACAAACGGCATTACTAATATCATTTTTTATACCTCTAACATACTTCCAGCCTGTGTGTGGTACGCCAGATCTGCTCCAAACTCTTTTCCTCATTCATCTACTCATGCTTATATTGTGAAGTCAAATTACAAATTCTAGAACTATTATTTTATAATTAGGTGTACGGTGCTTTTAAATAAACACTATCACATCAGTGGCTTGGTGATGAGCTTCAAGACGAACATTTTGACTCAGATCATTCTCATCAAAATATAGCTCAAACGGGAACCAAACATTTTCATCGTTAATAGCGGTTAAGCTTCGACTTGTTACTTGTTCAGAATAAACACTTGCTTCTACTAACCAAGCTTTTATTGATAGATTATTAACTTGAATAGGCTTCCTAAGTTGATATATACCTTGCTTAGGGTTAGCTAGTATTTCCAAGTTTATCAACGTTCTTACTACAAACTGCATACTTCTTTTGATGGTTGAAGTCTCACCATAATTTTCAGTAGTTCGCTGTTCAAGTTGAGAATATAAAAAAGAGTCATTTAACTTGGTTAATCTGCCAACTTGTTCGACAACTGATTTAAAGAATGGATATTTAGCAAGCATCATGCCCCAATGAAAAACTAAGTTCAATTCACTATATTCCATCAGTAAATTAGCTGCATCTCGTTGAAAATCATTGGGGATATGTTTGGGTAATTTACTCCAAATGCCGAAAAGTAAATTACGAGTTTTGTCTTTAGCTACTTGGCTTGTGAAATCAGGTGTAAGTAAAATATCAATTTTATCTTTTAGCTCTTTACCTTCAATGCCATTTGCCACCCAGGATGCTGTTTGAGCAAGCCAGTTCGACTCTAAGTGTCGATTAAAACCAATTGATACTTTCAAATCATTTCCCTTATTCTTATTATTTCTTTCTAAACAACATCAGCTCATATCCTTGCTGATGTATTTCAAACCATTGCTTATCAATGTCTTCAGGCTCGATACTAAGCTCGAATGGAAACCAAATTGCATCATCAATAATATCTGATAGTGTTCTGCTCATTATATCTTCACTAAAAAGTAACGCACATAATAGCCAGTTCATTAATTTATTGGGTACTGCCAAATCATTTGGATTTACTTGATAACTTCTGGCGTTACTTCTTTGTAAAACACCGAAATCAACCATAGTCTTCAACACTGAGCGTAGACCACGTTTAACTGTTTCAGTATCACCATATAACTCAACCATTCGCTTTTGCGCTTGAGCATAAGTAAATGAATCGTTCAGCTTTGAACTTCGTCCAATAAATCTTGCTACATCAGCAAAGAATTTCTTTTTCGCAATTAATAACCCCCAATGAATAACAAGGGGAATATCATGACTTTCTTTCACGTACTCTACTGCAAATTCAGAAAACTCATTGCTTACGTTGTCACTTTTATCAAACCATAACGATGTTAATTGGTTTCGCGTTTTCCCCAAATTAACCTTGCAGTTAATCAACGGCGATAGCATTGAATTAATTTTGTCGTGCAATTCTTGTTTGTTTAGCCCTTCGGCAACCCAAAGTGCCGTTTGATCTAACCAGTAAGCCTCTATATGACGACTATAATTAACCCTTTTAGACATATCTATTACAACTTTCTTTTTATAACGGCTAACGGTACAACTACTTCATGTAAGCTGATACCACCATGCCCAACAATTTTTTTCCCTTCTTTTACAAACGCATGAGTTCCTTTACTTACTAATGGAAATCGTCCTTCAGGTAAGCCATATTTCTTGCCGGGCCATTTTAGCACTTTCCCGTCTAAAAGGTTATTAGAACTAGTAGCAGCATTTTCTGAATCATAGATTCTAACTCGCTCACCTTTGGTTTCAGCCTTTACACCTTCTTTTAATGCTCCACAGCCAATAGCTTCTTGATTACCGTGATCAGCTGTAACAATCACTTCATAACCAGCATCAAGTAAGATATTGATTTTATCTGCAAATTCCCAAGTTTTTATCCAGTCGGTCACAACAGCATTTAGCCCTGACATCCCAGCCTTCATGCCATGCATTTGTTCATCAACAAAATTAATTACTAAGCCAGCGGCCTTTATATGGCGGTTAGATATCAAGTCATTAAACGATTCATTAGTAGCTCTATCTTCAACTTTTTTTGCATACAAGACTTCTTTGCTAGTTAAACCATGGTCTTCCCAATATGCTTGCCACAGCTTACCTTCTTTTGATGTTGTCAAAAGCGAATCAGCATAAAAATAAGGTTTTTTACCCGAAAACATCGACTGTCGAGAAATTGAGGTAATAGTGGGGACCCAAGCAAAACTATAATGTTCTTCCATTGTTACTCTTGAGCATGAGTTCAAAGACTCTCTAAATAATGCCCATTGCTGAAAGCCCATTCCATCCATAACAAGCAAGCAAACTTTTTGTTCACCCTGTACTTTCCTATTTAACCAGTCAGGTATTTTATGCAGCATATTAGGGTGGCGGATTGAAGGTAACGAAATCAAACTACCGAACTTATTTAATAACCACTGCTCAAACGTATTATCTACTTTATCGTTTAGGCGCTTTAATGATGTAACATCTGAAGGGAGTAACTTTTCTATTTTGTGGCTTAACGCATTCAGCATACCAAGCTCAAATGCATGCTCTCCCCAAAAGTCCGCGTTTTGCTCATTAACCTCTACATTTGAAAACACTTTATTTAAACGAGAGAGCAAATGAGAAAAACGCTTTAATTCAGAGAAACCTTCATCACTAGCAACACCTATAGATGCCCAGTGTTTTTGTGATATCCCTTTTAAATCTATAGGTTTTAGCAAGCCATCACTGAATAAATTATCCACATAAACTTGAATATCATGATCTTCAAAAGGCACGATTAGTTTGCCTTGAGGCCATGAAGGTTCTTTTACTTCATTCGTGGGTACTAGTGTTTGAAGATATAGCTCCCATTGAACTTGTAAAAACTCAAAAAACTCAGCTTTATTTGGCAATAACCTATCAAAATCCCAACCGTTGAAAGCGCTATTTAGCTTTAATAAAGCAATTAACCTTTGCTCAATTACTTCTGGCATGTCACCACTAAGATAATGTTTTTGAATGAGTAATCGAACTAAATCTACTTCAGATTGTATTATCTCAGGGGCAATCTTATAGATATGCCTTAATAAAAAATCTAAACTAGCAATTCTTCCTAGCTTGCCTGGTCGATAGCTTGAAATGGCTTTCTTAATTGGCTGGAAGTAAATAGGAGAAAGGCTTCGAAGTGTTTCGCTCTCTAGCTCTGGTATTATTTCATTGATATGAAAATTTACGCTTTGTGCGTTTAACGAGATATCAAAAGGTATATAATTTTCATCAATTTCAGCACATCTAATGATTAATGCCTTGCTGTTTTGATCTTCAAGCCAATTCTCATATACCAACCTTAACGACACAGGATCGCTATCATCTATAAGCTCTATTTTTGATTCTTCAAACTTTGAGTCAATAAATGGTTCAAAACAAAGGTTTTCAGGATCTGAAATAATAAAACACTGTTTTGCCGTGAAATCTAATTTACTGAGTAGTTCACTTTGCCAAGCCATAAATTACCCCTTTATCTCAAAAACAATATGAAGTGATAACTCAGGGTATACTTGCTGTTTTTCTTTTATTTGCTGTGCCCAAGTAAGTTGCTCATCTGCTAATTGACGTAAACGATAATTTTTTACTTCAGGCAATCCTATTCTCTCTATTGCTCGTTTTCGAGCAGCGAAAGAATATTCTCCTTTATCAATTTTCTCTGACAAATCAGCATTATAATTAATTAGCATATCTTCAAAAACTAATTTTCCTTGTTCTTCTGCAACAGCTCGCAGCATTTGGTAAACATCAGAGCTTTTCACACTACTGGGGCCTGTAATCACTTCTACCGTATCAGAGCATAACGCATCCCAAATCCGGTTTGAGGCTGGAGCAAAAAAGCTACCATCAGGTTTAACGTAAATAGGTAAGTATTTAACTTGTCTCTCATCGCTCCCGGCAAAACGAACACTCCACAAAGACCAGTAGCCAGAAGCACCTGTTGGTAATGTTGGTACTTTTACAACAGGTATCGATTGCACATCACTCCAAATAGGTAAATGGGTACATAACCCACTAACTTTAGGGTTCTCCAAAGTAATGTGTTTTAGTCTAAGATTTTGCTGAGCGTCTTTACCAACAAAAGTTATATCATTCCATAAAGCACCATCTGGCCAAATAATATCTAACCCGCCTGTTAAGGAATTATCAAATTTGGCTTTAATGCCTTGTTGATTTTGCCATAGAAGGTATTGCTCAACCATTGAGGAAACCCAATGAGGTAAAGGGTGGTTAGCTGTTTTTTGATATGTTTCAGCAAGTAATTGCTCACCATCAGAAAACAGATTATCTTGTGATTTTTTATCCTTTCCTGCGTTTTGTATTGTTTGTAGTGCTTTGGCTAGCTCTTGGTCCATTACCTCAGGATTAGTCAATGCTTCCATGAACAACTCGTCAAATAGGTCATTAGTCTCAGCAGAATCGAGTACATCACTGGTTTTATCGACACCAAACTCTTCTAAAATAACTTGCAACTTAGTTTCAAGTACATCACGCACCCTATACTCTACAGTATCTTCTAATACAAGATTTAGTGCTCTAACAACATGAGGCTGACCGATACGATCGACACGTCCTATCCTTTGCTCCATACGCATCGGATTCCAAGGCATGTCATAGTTAACAATCACATGACAAAACTGAAGGTTTAAACCTTCACCACCCGCATCTGTTGAAATAAGGATACGAGTATCACCCGCAAAAGACGCTTGTACTTTCTTTCGCTCACCTAAGTCCATTGAACCATTTAAGCAAACAACACTAATACCGCGATCAGTAAAAAACTTATCTAGCATCGCTTGAGTTGGAACAAACTCGGTAAACACTAACATTTTTAATTCAGGTGATTGTTCTTCTTGTTGCAATTTATAAAGCCAATCTAACAGTACTTCGGCTTTAGCATCACTTTCATTTGCCACACATTTTTCTGCTAATTTCAAAAGGTGTGCAACTTCTGCTTTTTCGTTCTCTAAGGCTTGTTTACTTTCAACAATCAGTTCATCTAACTGTGATTGCCCATCTAGCTCTGCCCAATCATCCGCGAAAGACAGTAGTAACTCCTCTTCCACTACCATAGTATCTAAAGCGATTAAGCGTCTTGATAATGTTTTGGCTATTGCCGCACTACTAGAGCTAACCAGCCGCTGCATTAAAATCATTAAAAAGCCAATGGCATTTTGTTTTTTGGCCTTAGCTTGGTTGTAACCTTCTTTAATGTATTCGGTTACTTCTTTGTAAAGATGACGTTGAATGGCGTGCTTCTGTTGCCAAGCAACAGGGACTAACTCTGTTTTTCTAGGTTTGAATAATGGTTTGCCTTCACCATCAATAGATATCCGCTTTTCGGTACGTACAACATATGGCTGTACTCGCTCTTTGGTCACACTAGCAATATCAGGAAACACTTCAGGGTCAAGTAAGGCCATTAAGCGATGAAAAGCATCGCTTTTTCCTTGATGAGGTGTTGCTGAAAGTAGCAATAAATAAGGTGCGGCTTCAGCTAGTCCTTGCCCCAATTTATATCGAGCGACTAACTCAGTGCTGCCCCCTAAACGATGGGCTTCATCAATGACAATTAAATCCCAACCTGATGCAAGTAAATCATCAAATCGATGTTTGTTATATTCATGAACTTGCTTTAAAGACCAACCTTTGCGACTTTCTATCGGTTTAATACTATCAACAGGGCATACAACTTGGTCATGGCGCAACCAAACATTGTCATGCTCATCAACAGGCTTTTGCTCTCCCGGTAAAAGCAAGTGAAAACTCTCATTAAAATGAGTGCTCATTTCACTTACCCACTGGCTTACTAAGCCTTTTGGAGCACATACTAATATGCGTTTGGCCATACCCCTCAGTTTTAGCTCTCGCATCACTAAGCCAGCCTCAATGGTTTTACCCAAGCCCACTTCATCGGCAAACAAGTATCGAACTTGCTTACGAGCCATCGCCTTATTAAGTGCTTTTAATTGATGAGGCAGAGGAATAACATTGGATTCAATCGGAGCTAGTAATACATCTTCTTGCTGTGCGTTCGCTATTTTTGCAGCCACTGCAACATATGAAATAAAGTGTTCACTTGGCTCTTGCTGAACATCAGCATGAACTAAATCATCAGCAACAACTTTCACAACAGAGTCTTGTTGCTGTAACCAAACACGGTAAAAACTCTGACCCCATAGGCCAGAGTTTTCAATCACTTTTACATGTTGTTGATGGATCTTGCTCCAAGCCCACTCTCCGACATCAAACATCCTTATTTCCTTTTAGCGTTAATCCCAATCGTCATCATCATTAGATGTTAGCGTTAATGCGTTATCGTAGAACATCAACAGCTTTTCGTCTTCTTGCAATACAGCTGGAGGAATTTTGGCAGATATATCTAAAATCGTCTGTAGATCTTGGTTTTCCCAACATGAATTAAATCCAGCTCGTAACGCTTCAGCACGAGGCTGTTTAATCTTCTTCTTTTCTTCTTTATAAGCATCAAACTCACGAAGTAAGGCACGAAGTCGAAGTTTTTCAATATCACCAGCTTTACTCGGATCTGGCACATACCAACGATCTTTTGCTTTGGCAACAAGAGCAGGTTCATCTTTGGATAAACTGCGCATATCTTTAAAGTTGGTAGAAAGGTAGCTATGAATTTGATTAGGAACATTTCCATTCCCATCATATTTAATGAAGTTTTGCTCAAGTAATGTCATTAATTCCAATTGAAGTTCGTTTTTTTTCCAGCCAGATAGCTCATTTAAAAATAATGGGTGTATCTCAGAGTATGTTTTAGGTTTTACTAATAATTCTTGCCTCAACCACTCTATTGCAGATGCTTCATCATCAACAAATATGGATAATTGCTTAATGACATTTGATTGTATACGGTGCTTATCATATTCACTTAACTGATTTGGTAAAAAAATCATACCATCTCGCTCAGAATAACGAATTGATAATTCTTTCTGAAAACTTTTGCTATCAATAGAAATCTCAAGATTATTCTGAATGAAATAACTCACCATTCTGTCATAAAGAATTCTTGGGTCACGTTCAGCTATTTTAAGCAAAGTGTTTCCTTCGAATTTGACTACTTGTAAAATATTAAGATGATGATTCAAAAAATCCCAAACACATGTTTTAGAGTTTTTCCTAGTCAAGATAGTCTTTAATTGAGTAGATGGTTTATAAGCAGATATAACTAGATCTTGCTTAACCGATGTAGGGTTGGTAACTGCATTAAAACTACCTTGTTTTTTACTAAGTGCTGATACATTAGCAATTATAAACCCTGCTTTGACCAGAGCAATTTGTATGTTATTCCAAACAGATGCACTTGTATTTGAAAATTCAATAGTAATCCATTTACCGTGCTTTAAAGCTTTATAACAGCGCTCTAACGCCTTAATCATCAAATCTCTATAGTCATCTATAGTTTTATTTTGATATTTGCTTTCCACTATTTCACTTAATTGAGCGGTCCATATTCTCAACCAAGACTCCCATGAAAAACTAAGCTCTGAATAATTTAAATTTGCTCCAAACGGTGGATCAATAAAAATGTAATCTAGGCTATTTTCTTGAATATTAATATTAATAGTAGAGCTTGTGGCAATAACATTATTGCTATCAATATTTACACTTTGTAATGCTCTAGTAATTGTTTTTAGACGATCTTTCCATTGTTCAAATATTGAAGTTTCTATTGGTATTGAAGGTAAATAGATTGCTCCTTTTAGATAACCTGCATTCCAACCACCTCCACCATAAAAAAAATTTTTAAGATGAATTCTATTCATTTTTGAAGAACGATTAGCTATAGCTGTTAAAATAAATTTTATGTTAGAGTTTTTAACTCTTTCATTAATCGTTGAAAGAATTTTCAAGTTTCTCTTAGTATAAAGGTGATGTACATGTGTGAAAGAAGCCGTACCAGATCGCCAACGATCTCCCCATTTTTCTGTATTTTCTGATGCATGCATCATTCGTTCACAAGGCGAATTATCAGCGACTTTTAAGTCATCTATTTTTTTTATTAATTCAAGGTCTTGGTTGTCTGGCTTTTTAGTAAATCTCTGATTATCAATAGTGTATGAGATTAATACAGGTACTTGCTTAGTATCTTTAACTACTTTATTTAGCACATTATCAAAGAAATTAATTGTAACCTTAGACGCACTACGTTTTTTGATTTTCGAATTACATGATGGACAATTAAATTGTTCTGATACTTTTCCGAGTTCTTGATCTACAGCTTCAGTCCAATAAACTACTTCACCACTACAATCGGGGCATGAAAAAACATCAGACCAGATTACACAGTTTATTTTTCCAACTCTTCCATCACTATGTAAAGTTTGATACATCCAACCCAGTTCATTTTCAATTTCATTCAAAACGCAATTAGCTTCTGTTTCAAATTTTTCAACATTAGTAACTGTGTTGTAGTTTTTTGAAATGAATGTAGCAATTGGTGACAAATCATTCAGAATAGCTTTTCTTTTCCCCAATCTGGAGAATTGTTTCAAGTTCTCCACTCCATTTTCAGCAATCTCTTTCTCGTATATGATCCCATTGCCATTGACAATATACCCTAAAGACTCAACTACTTTTTTATTCCCACATAGCTGTGCAGCAACACCCGTCATACCTGTTCCACAAAAGCCATCAAAAACTATATCACCAGGGTTAGTGTAATGGAGAATATAGCGCATTATTGCTTTATGAGGGACCTTTGTATGATAAGAGTGTGCATTGTATATAGGGTCGTTTTTACCTTCACTAACATCAGCAGCAAATGGTTCTCGGTGGTAATCTTCGTCAGTGTTCTCTTTCAGAGACTCCCAATATTCAACGAAGTCATTTAACCAAGGATTAGGGCAGGCTGTATAGTATGGAGGATCAGACAGCTCAAGAATCGCTTCATCTGTGCCAATTGGAAAGCCTTCGATATTTCTAAACTCCGGGTCTTTTAATTTTTCACGTAAAAGTTCTGTAAAATGCGCTCTACGTGCTTCTTCATTTTCAAAAGTTTGCCCAAGGCATTCCACAGGATCAGTAGATGACTTTTGCTCGTTAACTATATTTAAGCTTTCTTGTTTCATCTTTTACTCTACTATTTTAGACATTACACTGACTAATGATTGAAATCGCAATTCAGACTTTTCTTTGTTTAAATTATTTTTATAAGGGCTGTCTAGAAAGCTTCTAATATTTTGTATTGTTTCATCCGTGATTTTGAGCGTTACTACTTTGTCATCTCTAAGCTTAAATTGAGGCATACTAGTTGTAGTGTAGGAAGCTGACATATCTCTAACTTGATTCATTTCTATGGGTTGGGAGTCTTCTTTAACAATCTGGTGCAGTATTAACCCTAGTCCTCCTTCTAATTGACTTAGTAAGTTTAATTGAGCCTTTAGTTGTAATGTATTAAAGCCATTCATATTACCTTTACGAAGCTTTAGTAACCTTTCAAAATGTTCATAAATATCTTGGTTTCTATTGCTTGATTGGTCTACATAATAAATCTCAGTGGCTTCGAAACCATAATAGGTATTGTTACTTTTCTTAAAGAAAAGAAAATCTAAATCACAAGTTAAGTTTCCTTGAGGACAACTTTGAGTTCGCCAATTCCAAAAGCTGGAAGGCTTTTGATTACAAGCTTTCTGGAGTGAGCCACCTAAAGCTGTTTCGTACCATGTTTCGTAGTCCCAGCGCTGCCCATTTTCTAAGCTTGGCTCATTGGTTGTAAAGTCAATGTTTGTCACAGGAATACTTTTCCCATTTTTAAAATTTAGCTTTACTGGCCATTCAATCACATCTTGGTTTTTACGGTTTTTTTCAAACACCAAATGTATGACATCGCCGGTTTGATTGTGATAACAAATTTGTGGCCAAATATATTTAGCCTTTTTATCCAGACAAAATTCATTAATCCAAGATTCAAAAACGTCTCTCTTATTTCTATGCAATACTTGCTTCATATCAATCCCATTCGTCTATGTCATCAGAAAGTAGCGTTGTAGCATTGTCATAGAACATCACTAACTTTTCGTCTTCCTGTAACACATTTGATGGAATTTTTGACGCAACATCTAAGATTGTTTGATAATTTTGCTGTTCCCAACAATTTTTAAAACCAGCTCTTAATGCTTCTATTCTCGGTTGTTTAAGCTTTTTCTTTTCAGTAATGTACTGCTCGAAATCTCTAAGTAAGTTTTTTAAACGTAACTTTACTAAATCTTTCTCTTCATCAAGGTTTGGAATGTACCACTTATTTTTATAGATAGATTTATCACCTAAACTATTATTACCTATTTCGTCAGCCATTAACTCTTTACTCAATTGTTTTGGTATATCGTCCAAGCCATCATATTTTATAAAATTTTGCTCAAGTAAAGTTGATAGCTCCAATTGAATTTCATGTTTCTTCCAACCTGATAATTCATTGATAAATAAAGGATGAATTTCAGAGTATGTTTTTGGCTCTTCTAATATTTGTCTAAGCCATTCAATAGCACTAGCTTCATCGTCAACGAAAATTGAAAGCTGTTTTACCTGTGCACGTTTTGCTCTTTCTTGATCATAAAAAACTACTTGCTCAGGTGTGAAGTACATACCATCACGCTCAACGAAACGCTCCGCGAGTCCAACTTGAAACTCTTGGCTCGACATTGGAACTTGTCTATTCTCTCGAATGAAATAAGAAACGACTTGGTCAAACAGGATTCTTGGATCTCTTTCGGGTATCTTGATCAGTTCTTCATTCTGAGTTTTTGACAAAGGTAAGTACTTTAAATGGCTTCCTATAAAGTTCCATACTGTCTCTTGCCCTAACTGTGACTGATTTGTATGTATTCTTTCATTAGTTGATTTGTATGCTGATATGACTAAATCTTGCTTTACAGCAGTTGTTGTAGTGACAGCTTTAAAACTACCTTGCTTCTTATCCAGTGCTGACACGTTAGCAACAATAAACCCAGCTTCAGTCAAAGCGCTTTGAATACTATTCCATACGCTGGCTTTAGTGTTTGAAAACTCAATAGTAATCCATCTACCTGGTTTTAAAACTCTATATGCCTCTTTGAAACATGAAAACATCAACCCTCGATAATCATCTAAGGTTTTATTTTGAACTTTATTTTCTATTGCTTCTTTTTGATTATTTGTGAACAGCTTCATCCATGATTCAGAGATATAGTTCAACTCTGAGTACATGATATTGCTTCCAAATGGTGGATCTATAAAGATATAGTCTAATGAGTTACTAGCTAATGATAATTGTGATGCACTACCTGTATTTACTAATTGTTTATTTGTAACTTCATTTAATGAAGAGGTGATAATTGGAAGTTTTTGTTTACGGATACCGTTGAAAATATTTTTTTCAACTGGCAATGAGGACGCATACAACGTACCTGATTGATAACCGGTTAAAACAGGTTTTTTTCCTTTACCTTTAAATATTAGCCTAGACATAATTGTGCTATGTGTTAGGTCGTAAGAATTAATTAAGAATGATAAAGCACTCTTAAGTCTTTTGGGTTTATTCTGAATATTGGCACGTAAGGTAGATAAAACGATTAGGTTTCTTTTTGTATAAAAGTCTTTAATTACTTCTATACCATGAGATGTTTTAGGTTGCTTTGTATTATAGCCGTCTATTAATTCGTTAATTGGAATGTAGCTGTTTATTAAGTAATTGTTTATTTTATTGATTGTTTCAAAGTCAAATGTAGTTGGTGATTTTTCAAAACGCTTACCTTGGTAGGTATAGTTAATTAATACAGGTACTTGTTTAGCTCTTTTTACAACCTTATTAAGATCAGTATCCATATTTTGATAATATAAACGGCCTAATGTTTTTTTCGTTAGTTTTGCTGCACAGCCAGGGCATGAAAAAGACTCCAATAGCTTATTATTTTCAAAATCAATTGCAGTATTGTAAAAATTAACTTCAGATCCACATTCATTGCACTCAAAAACATCAGACCAAATAATATAATTGATCAAAGCTTTTTCACCATTCTCGTGTTCCGTTGTATATAGCCAATTAAGTTCTTTTTCTGTTTGATCTAATAACTTTGTAGCTTCAAGATGAAATTCATTAACATCGAGTGGAAAATTATAGTTATGGGCGATAAAGCTTGCTGCTGGAGATAAATCATTGTTAATAGCATAACGAACCCCTAACTCACTAATTTTAACTTTCCCACTTTCTTCGTTTTGATATATATTTCCATTCGCATCAACTTGATAACCAAGCTCTTCAATAACTTTTTTATTACCACACAACTGCGCAGCGACACCTGTCATACCTGTTCCACAAAACGAATCCATTAAAATATCGCCAGGTTTTGTAAAGTGTAAAATGTAACGCATAATGGCTTTATGAGGAACTTTTGTATGATAAGAGTGTGCATCATAAAAAAGCCCACTTCGGCCTTCACTGACATCAGCAGCAAATGGCTCACGGTGATACTCTTCGTCAGAGTTCTCTTTCTGAGATTCCCAATATTCAACAAAGTCATTTAACCAAGGGTTAGGGCAGGCTGTATAGTATGGTGGATCAGATAGTCCAAGGATCGCTTCATCTGTACCAATGGGAAAGCCTTCTATTTTTCTAAATTCAGGATCTTTTAGTTTTTCACGTAAAAGTTTAGTGTAATGTTCTCGGCGTGCTTCTTCATTTGCAAAGGTTTGGCCTAAACATTCTACAGGGCCTTTTGATGATTCGATTTTTTCGTCATCTAATAATGAATCTTGTTGCATATATTCTCTCTTAGGAGGCCGTTATTAATTAACAGCCTTCTCATAAATTATTTTCAATAAGGCTTATTCAATAACGATGCGTACTTTATCGCTGTCTTGGCCTTTACAGCGTTCAGCAATGAGTTGCTCAAAACGCTTACGCACATCTTCAACACTCTGTGGAGTACCTTTACCAAGGCTAACAACCAGTTCTTGTGACGTTATTGCTACAGCAACTAAACCATCCAATACTTTATTAACTTCTTCAACGAAGTCTTTTGTTAATGGCTCAGGTAACCCCCCTGAGTTGATAAACTCAGTAACTTCGGCTTTTTGCTCTGATTTCATTAAATCTAATTGAATAAATGGATCAGCTAAGTTTGTTTGAAGCGTAGAAGTCCATTCCGTTAACATGGCATCTAATTGATCATCTAACCTATTCAAGCGATTACTGGCCGGGGCAAGGTCTTTTTCTGTTCTAGGGTTGAATGACACTGGATTTGGGTTGACAGCTAACATCTTACTATCAATGGCCGTTGCAGGCTGCAAATTAGCCCAATCTTCACGCCAGTCTTTTACTTGATTACCTGGTAATAATGCGATACCACTTAATAAACTTAATGTAGTTAACCTGTCATCATTCATTAATGCTGCTTTAGTTTTATCTTCAGCTATCGTTAAGTGAGCTCGTTGATATAAAGCAACAAAGCGAGTGATATAAGATTGTTTTGCGTCAGCTAATTGTTTAAGTATTTTCTGCTTAAATTCTGTTGACTGCCTTACGTCTTTATCAGCTAAGCCTTGACGCAGCCCTTGTTGAGCACTTTTAACCGTTTCTTGCCAGTCGTCACTTTCAGCTAATACTAACTGCGCTTTACTTAGGTAGTTGGTAATTTCGGAAAACTCTTTTACTGTCAGTTCTAACTGCTTATAGTCATTCCAAGCGATCAAGTTTTCTTTTTGTAATGCAATATCTTCAGGTGTTGCTTTTAGGTTTTTTAGTTTGCCTGGCGTATTAAAGCGCTGCATTTCTTCTAAGAAGGTTTTGGCTGATGTTAGCTTTTCAGTCAGCAATTCCGCTTCATTTTCTTCAAGTACATGCTGGCCCCATAAAAGCAGTCTTTCTTTTACTGCTTGGCTATCAGTAACAAGTGACTTAACTTTCTGCTCAATTTTGTCGCCCATTTCACGAACAATGCCATCATCACCTTGTTGAATGCTAATAGCTAAGCCTTCATTCATATCAAGCAACTCTAATAGTGCTTTAATAGCTGAAGTATTGAAGTCTTTTGGTGCTTGTATATGTTTAAAGTTAACTAGGTCCTTAAAATTTAAAGATTTAAGTAAATCCGCATTACTTGCCGTAATGTTATTACCGACTACGGAAAGTTCTAACTCACCGGAATAAACCAAGCTTGCTAAGATAACTAATAACCATTCTGGCTCTAAGCGATAGGTATCGGGTTTAAAATAAAAATTCGCATTAACTTTCTCTAGCAATTCGCCATTGTTAACTACTTGGCCATGTCCTTTGCTCTTTAACATTCCTAATACTGTTGCAGAAAAGCGAGACTTAGTTGCTTGTAGTTTATCACCATCAAGCAATTCTAGTGCATCCATAACCGCCGTAGCACGCTTGGTTCTAGCACCACTAGATAAGCTAATTAGTACATCGTTTGCTGCACCTTGCATGTTTTCGCCAGTGAACCACTGACTAAACTTAGGGTATTCTGGTGCAAGTGATTGGAAGTAACCTTCAAAGACATAACTCGCTACAGCTTCAAAAATATCTTTTACATTGCCATGCTCATTGGCTGATATGCCTGTGATATCACGAACAGTTGTTCCTTTAAGCCAGTCCATAATCGGTTTTGATTGGCCGTTGTATTTGACTTCAAAAGCATCTGCAATATGGTTTCTGATCCACTTCTGCATATCCCTTAGATAATCATCAGCTTTCAGCTTGTAGGTATTTTTGGCACTACCTGTCGCTAAGCCTCGTAACTCAACTGATGCCGCGTAGTATTTAAGGTAACGATCAAACGTTTCATCTCTATTCTTTAATACAAACAGCACTTCGTCTTCACGGATATGTTCTTTTTTCTGCTTTGGCGCTTCTTCAGGCTGTATAAAGTACATGTAATAATCGCGTTGAGGTTTAGCCGTTTCACGCTCATTTGGAGAGCCTAAAAACAACCAGCCTTGGCGATTAACATTTCTATCAATCCATTTCAGCTCATGTTCCCACATGGTGTGAACTTGCTGGGCATCAGGCTGCCCAAGGATCTCAAGCATTGCAGCACGATATGCGCCGTTGATATTATCTTTAGCTAATTGTTCAGCTTTGGTTTCGATAATGGCGTCAAAGTCTTCGGTCTTTTTAAGGTCGATATAAAACTGGTCGTTGGCTTTATTTTTAGAGAAAAACTGACCATTTACTGTTTTTCTAATTTTCTTTAAAACAGTAACAATATGGTTTTCTAAGTTTTTACTCTTTTCACCTGGTAAAACATCAACAGTTGGAATAAATAAACAGAGAGAATCTCTAAGCTCTGCTGCTGTAGCGCCCATTTCTTTATATATATCGCCAACAGCCATTCGGTGAATAGCCAAGCCAGCAACTAATCGTTTAGCAAAGTCTTTTTCACCTGGCGTTGGGTATGCTTGTTCTATACGTTCAACTAAAGTTTCACCAGTTTCAATAACTTGGCCAACTTCAGGGTTGGTTTTCATGCTTGGCTCTGAACTTAGCTCATGCCAATAGGTATCGTATGAGAATATGCCAGGAACATCTTCAGGCACATCGTGAGATTTCAACGTTTCCATATGGTTTGATAAGCTACGTAAAACCTGGCGTTGCTCTAACCCTGCAATACGAACACGCTCAAAGGTGTTAATGTAATCAGGATGCACCGGGAACATGTGAACAAACTCTTCTAAGCGTTCATTCATTTTTTCGTAGTAAGGCGTGAATTTTTGTAGGTACTCTCTGATCCATTCTTTTTGTTGGGCCGTTTTCTTCAATAGTCTTTCAGCAACAACAAATTTAATATCGTCTCTTACGATTACAACTTCTACTGCTCTATCTGTAATACGTTTAACTTCTTTTGAGATAAAGCTTAATTTTGGATCAGCAAATATAGCTTCCTGAACACCTGCGATAAAGCGGAAACGCGTACCTTCAATAACTTCACCTAGAACACGCAGCATAGCCATATCTAGCGGTAATTGTTGGTTATTTCGAGAGCGGAAATAATCGAGTATTTCATCACAAATCAACAATAAGCCATGGTCAGGATATTTAGCATGAAATGCCAACATCATCTCTTCTATGTATTGCTTGTGATTAGAGGTTATCTGATCCATCGGTGGAAATTCATAACTCACACCAAGATCTTCTAATCCTTTAGTTAACTGAAAAGTAATGATGTCTGTTAGGTCCATTTTACTTGCGCCGATTTCAAAACGTATTACTTTGAATTTTCCAGCTATCTGGCCTGCACATTCTTTTACTTCTTCATTTGTTACTTTGTCAATTAGGTCAGGGAATTCAGCTAAAGCTGATATAACAGACATTAAATGTGATTTACCAGAACCGTAATTACCAACTATCCAAAGGGCTTTTTGATCGGTAAATTCATCATATTGAAGATGTTTAATGATGGTATCGTTCAATTTAGATTTCATTTTGTCTGAAATAACATATGACGATATCAATTTTTCCGCTTTGGTATGGTCAGCAGAATCTTCCAACTCAATAGTGGTTGTAACTGGTTCAAATTGGATTAATTCATTGTACTTCTTCATTACTTAACTCCCTGTTCGCAAGTATTGATTACTTGCACATCTTGAAATTCATTTAATTTATAACTTTTGTAATCTGGTACACCTGGTTTTGCATAGCTCAATGACATACTGTCTATACTTCCAGGCCAAATGACAATAATCGGTTTCTTTTTCGCTGCATGTTGAAGCAGCTTTAATGGGTCTGCTTGTAAGCTTTCTTCGAACAGCAAATTTATTCTTGAAAAGTAGCAAATATCTTCATCTTCTTTAACTAAGTCAGAGACTAAACTATGTAGATATTGTTCTCTATCTTTTAACGATAAGACGACTAATTTTTCTGACAACAGCTTAGATAGATTTTTAAACTGAGTATCAACGTGCTTTACAATTACCTCGTCAATTTCCGTTGGGTTCAGCACCAATAAAATGAGATTACTCGATTGAAAAGAGCCAGATTTAATCGCTTGATCAATGTCAGTTTTAATATTTTCAATTTTAGTGTTAGATATTTTCATAAATTAGTTTTCATAGCCTGGAGCTATCTCAATATCTTTAAGATTAAGTTGTGATTTATTGCCTAAGTGCAGCTGATAAGTATTACAGTTTAATGTGCCTTGTTCGGTACAGTCTACGCTCCATTGTCTAAGCAAATAACCGAGTAGAGCTGCTCTTACTTCTAATTTTAATTGCCCGTTTTCCATTGCGTAATCAAGCTCTATTGCTTTTGGATATTTTAGCTGTGGATGCGGGGTTAAAATTATATCGTAAATGGTATGCCATAGGGTGTCTTTATCAGCTGATTCATAAGATTTTATATTAGGTTGCTGTATTTTTGGACATTCAATACGTGTAGTAACAAAATCTCTGAATTCTTGCTTTGATCTATCAAATGCACGTACATGCCACCGTGTGCCATTATTTACAATAGAGTGGGGGATTAATTCTTTTAAAGTAGTGCCTGAAGTTAGTGATGTATACTGGCACTCAATTGCTTTTTTAGAAGTTATAGCACGCATTATAGTAGCTATTATTTCACTATTTGGGTGTATTAAACGCGTTGCATCTTGGCAGTAGCCACTTGGCTGAATGCCGCTAGACAGGCCATCACCAAAACCACGGCATAAAGCGCTGAGCATACTCTCAGCGTTATGTTCGAAAAGAGGCATAAAGCTTTCTAGCCTGTGGTAGCTTTTAGTTGTATGACTTAATACTAGGTTTTGAGGTGCAAGTTCTTTATAGGATGCTAAATCACGGGTACACGCGGCAAGGCCAGTTTGAAAGCGTTGAATTAAATCAGCTCTTGCAACTTGGCCAAAGTACTGCAGATTAAAGTCTATGAACGCTAGGCGTTCCCTCTGCGCATGTGTGAGTGCATCCAATGCGATATTAGTCATAAATATTTTAAGTAATTATTTTATAGTAACTATATCAGGCAAAGTTAAAGATGCAATCAAAATGAGTTGATGTGGTTTGTTTCTTAAATTACTACAATAAATATTTGACATTAAAAGTATTTGCAATTAAATTGCATTCTAGGGCAGAGGTTTACCTGCGGTTTGTAATGTACTTCTTACAAAACAAAGCACTCGAATCGTTTTTCATCACACCTACGATATACACTTCATTCTTGGACTTAGTAGCCAGAAGTACGCCGTTTAAAATATACAACGGGGCTTTAACTGTTCTTTAAGGTTATAGAATGAAAAACAATACCTCAGTTCCAACTACATACATCCCTCTAGAAAAATTTCATATACTGCCTGTAACTGGTTTAACACCAGAGAACTTAAAATACTCAGCTAAAAAAATTATTAAAGACAGAGAAAAAATATCTTCCACTACAAGGCTTAATATACTAGCTAAAAGCCTCGGTATTAAGGGGGGGTTGCCAACTACGCAAATGGGTTTGAAGAAAAGCTTAAGCCATTTATGGTAAAGCATAACTTGCATAAACGAGTTAATTTACTTGAGCATAAACACCGTGGAATGCAACTAAGCTACACACAATTTACCCACCAGCAAGTATCTGAAAGGCTGTTTTACTCAAAAGGGCCTATGCCGAGTAAGTTATTTACTGGGCACGACTTTGATTTTTCAGGCGTTCTAGCTTGGGATATGATAGAGCTAAATAACGCACTTGAGATTGATAGTGATTGGGAAAGTATAATTACCAACGATATTCATTTAAAGGCTTTTCGTGATGGCTATGACATAACCCAATTAAATGAGCGTCAACAGCAGCTTTTATCCCAAGGTTTATCAGCAAAAATAGCCTTTAGAGTAGTGGATAAAACAAGCCTACCAAGTTTCATAGACTTTATCACTAATGGTAAAGCTCAAGACGCTACTCCAACTGCAGTTAAACACAAAGAAATAGTAACTACTGCTGCAGAACTAATATTAGTTAAGAATCATAATACTGTATCCAGTTGTTATAACTTACTCGGGGACAATCTTTGTGATACGTATTGTTATGGCCCTGATTCAGAGGTAGAAGTTTATTTTGAAGAGGGAACGCTTCAATCTGAAATTGAATCAATAAAAAAACAAATGGAGTTTTTTTCAAATGCATTAAATGAGTGGCTTCAGGCTAGTGATTGTGGATGGGTTAATGTAATACCTTACAACGAAAATATCATTTTCCTTTCTGACAATGGTGGCAACTATGACTTTGTAATTAAAAACCAAAGAGATAAAGTTTTCACGCATCAAATATACGGTGATTACCTAAAGCGAGCTGATATACCAAGCTTTATTGAAGACTATCGTTTTAAGCGTTGGGAATACTTCGCGTATAAAGGTAATCGTGAATTAGATAGTCACTTAGCAGAGCGACATTACTATGCTAATGGTGGTTTAACGAAAAATTACCCTGGACAACCTGTAATACTTCAGAATTATTATGAAGCTTCTGGTGATTATATTATCGAAAGCCGCAGTTCTAATAAGCACTTATATGGCTTTAAAAAAGTTAGGCTAGCAAATAAAGAGTTAATGGTTTCAGAGCTGATTACCATAGATGAACTAAATGATTTTTTACATAAAAACCATGAGTACTTTGCTACCAGAAAGGGCGATTCGTTACCCCCATTAAATAGTGAAACGGATCAAAAGCTAGCCGCAACATGTACCTTTTATGATGTTTTAGCATATATAAACTGGGCAGAAAAAGAAACAAACGTTCCACTAAGGTTACTAGCATACGACGAGTACTTAGCTGTTAGGGATAACGACTTAGGGGTAAATGCTAGCTTTAAAAGCGGTGGCTTTATGACCTTTTATACACCCAACGGCAAGCAATACCCAAATCATCCACCTTATATGAGTGAGAGTGACTTTGATGCATTAACACTGCGTTTTCCTGACAATTTAACTTGCTTTGAAAAAAACGGGCTAAAGTTTATAGACTCGAACTTTTTTGCAGAATGGCTGTTGGAAGGTGTAAGTATTCGTTCAGCAAGTTTAACCTCTTTTTATGGCGATGCTCATGTATTAAGGGCATCTGGTCCGCGAGATTCAACTGGCAAGTACAAAGGTGTTAAAACCGGCTTTAGACTTTGCTATGCATTAAGCCAGTAGGCTTTATTAAAGCTACCCCGATATGGGGTAGCATTTTAAGCTGCTGTATTTATAGTGTCCCTTTTCCCTATTTTTTCACTTATCCATTCTTCAACTTCACTTTCTACCCAGGCTACAGAGTTGCCACCAAGTTCAACTTTCATGGGGAACCCACCAGCACTCATAAAGCGGTAAACAGTTGAGCGGCTTAAGCCTGTGATATGTAAAACTTCTTTTAATTTGATTAAACGCATGGGGTTTCTCCGGTTAGATTAGTAGTACATATCCTTTCCGGGAGTAGTAATTTTTTACTGAGTCGAAACAAAAACGTTAAACACATACATCACTATTTTGCATAAACCATTAAGAGGGCATAACAATGCAAAATAACAAGTCACTATACGAATTTGATCACCCAGTAAGTGATGAACAAATACTTGAAGCTGCTGCTTACATAATCGCTCAAAAGCAATTTAGGCATGGGGCTTTAACATGTCCGAAAGACAGTGAAGAGTTTTTAAGGCATAAGCTGACGTTAATAGAGCATGAGGTATTTGCAGTCCTGTTCTTGGATAGCCAAAACCGTATACTCGAATACAAAGAGTTATTTAGGGGGACTATTAACGCTGCAAGCGTATACCCACGAGAGGTGGTTAAAGAAGTATTAGCGCTAAATGCAGCATCTGTAATACTTGCGCACAATCATCCTTCAGGCGTCAGTACGCCTTCACAGGCCGACAAGCTTATTACTACCAAATTACAACAAGCACTTAACCTTATTGACGTTTCAATACTTGATCACATCATCATTGGTGAAACCAGTTATTCATTTGCTGAACATGGCTTAATTTAAAGGAAGTAAGTTATGGCTATTAAAATAGAACAAGTAGCAGGTTTGAATGTACCTGAGTCATTTATTGATGTGATTGTAAACGCAATTACAGAGGGAAGGGATTCTGTAGGGGTAGCTAAGGCGATAATAATCAACTTTAGAGATCCAGACTACAGTCCTGAAGTTGGAGGTTTTCATCCTGTGGAGGTTCGGCTGGAAAAACAGGCCACCAGCTGGCAGCTTGTTTATATTACCGACTTTTCATATCAGGGGCGATTTGAGCCAGAACTAATAAAAGAAATAGACGTTTGTTTTAGCATTAAGCAGGTCTATCACTTTTTGACTGGTTGGTTGAATGCTAGGGAAGGTAAAGAGTTATTAGCTTTGTTCATTACAAACTTTGTTGATTATTTTAATACCGGTTGCTATCAGGTTACGGTTACTACTGAATAAAGGAAGGTTTTTATGGCTGAAGTGCAGGCGATTAAGGACCTTGATACGGTTAAATTAATTAGCTACTTGCTCGAAAAACGATGCTCAAAGCAAATGAGTGATATTTGGAATATAGGTTTGAACTTGGCATTGCGTATATCTGATTTATTGTCTGTTAAATTTACAGATATTCAAAACGACAGGTTACTTATATTTGAAAGTAAAACAGGCAAGCTTGCAGAAATTAAGTTAAATCAAAAAGCTTTGGCGTTTATCCACGAAGTACGTATTACTCACCCAAATCATGTTTACTTGTTTCAATCGTATCGAAATCAACAAGCTAAAAGTTCAATACCACGGCCTTTATCACGCAGGGCTGTAACAAGAGCATTTGCGTTGGTGGGTGAAGAGCTTAATTTAAAGTTAGGCACTCACTCAATGCGAAAAACGCGAGGTTATCACCTCTATCATAAAACCCAAGATATCGCCCGTGTAATGAAAATGCTTCGCCATAGCTCCGAAGCAACAACACTGCGTTATATTGGCATAACCCAGGAGGAAATTGATAAAGACTTTGAAGAGTTAGAGCTATAAATTTATTACATATGATAGGAGTAAGTTTATTATGTCGTTAGAAAAAGCCGTTACATGCGGTGTAGTAGGAAATGAAGTATCTAAACAAATAACCGGTAGTTCTGAGCCGTCACTCAGTAGAACAGCCATTGCTGTGAGCTCTGGTGCTGTAGCAGGCGCTACAGTATCCGGTGCAGTTGTCGTTGGCCTAGGCGTGGCGTCTGCTCCAGTTACCGTGCCTTTAGCTGTTGCTGGTGGCTTATTAGCTGGAGTAGCGAGTTTATTTGATTAGAAGTAAACAAAGAACGCATTTTTGCAGTGCGTTCTTTTTTTGCTTTTGTAGTGTAAATAGCGCTTCTCGTAATGCTATTTTGGGAACTTGCCATCCCTTATACACTAAGGGTTTAATCTTATTTAGCTAGTTGAAGGTCTCAAAACCTCGTTAAAACAAGTTATGAGAAGCACAGGTATTAATTAAAATATTACCTCTGACTATAACCAAAACAACGCTGCCCTAAACCATATTGTTTAGTCGTTAGTTTAGCGAAGTAGCTCAACCGGCTATAAAGAGTATTAAAACCTTGAGTAAAACTAGGGCTATTAGTATCCAGGTAGTAATGTGCATTTTGAGGTAAATGAACTAATTTCATCGTTTCATCTAACGGTAAGCTTAGCGCGCTTGCCCATGCTTTAACTATTCGAGTAAACAAGTTATCACTTTCTGCATTTATTTTACCCGTACAGTGATATCTATCCTTATTAAAAAACAGCACACAATGATAATGCTGGTGGTGAGCAGTGTTCTGCTCCCTAGCCCAAATATACCTAATATTGCATGGATGTGGCGTTTTACCTTCACGGGTTTTACGTTTTGTATTGGCTTTGATTTGCGCCTCAAGAGAGGCAATAAACCGAGTGCACACTTTGTTGCTATTTAGATTAATCGTATTTGAATGTGTAGGTAGCCTTAAATCAATCCTGACTGCAAACGTTCTTTTATGTTCACTACATGCAGCAAGCATGACTTTCTCAATAGCATCTAAGTAGGGCATAACTAAAGGCTGATCGCCTCTAGCGAGTGTTTGATATTGCTTGTGTGTAGGGTTGGTTGTTAGTGGATACTGTGCTGGGTTGTTCATACTCTTTCTCCTGGTATGTATTAGTTCATATCAGGTGTATGAGTCGTAGTTTTTTAATTTGTATTTGTTTTTGATAATAGATTCGTTACTAGTAACTCTAATAAATATTACCAAACCGAGGATTGGGCTCGGAAAAAGTAATCACGTATCAATGGGACATTTTTTTAGCACCATACATACGAGCGTTATTCTCAATTAATTCTGCTCTGAAGTTAAAGTGTCTTTGTAAAATGCTTCAAATACTTTTGGATCAATATGAAATATATTGTAATTACCATTTTTCAGTTGGCTTTTTGAATCCATAAACGTCACTGTTCCATCATTACTTTTAACTTTTTCACAGAGGTCTAGATTGGTAAATAAGATTAAGTTGTAAATTGATGTGACATCATTAAACTCTACCTTCGAATGAGTGTTTTCTATGAAGGCATTTATACAGTTATCTTTTTTCTTGAGTGAGTGTATGGAGCTAAGGTATTTCTCTATGTCCTCACCAACTTTTGGAGTGTCTTTTAACGAATGAACTATAGAATATAAAATGTAATGAATATATATATTAGCTAGATTTCTAATCAGGTACGAAGTTCCATGGCCTAAATTAGCGGCGCTTACTTCATAGTCTGCAGGGCTAAAAATATGACTAAAAGCATCTTTTTGGCTAACAGGTTTAATGTTAGTTCCACCATTTAGTAAATATGATAGCCCCATAGAAACTAACTTAAGAAGGACTCCATCAAAGTAGCTGAAAACTTCCTTAGGCTGCTGACACAAAAAATTAGAGTCATGTTCAAGTGAATCTACTTCAAATCTTAATAATCCTAAAAAAACATTTTCACGTTTTTTTTCAGAAAAGAAAAAATCTATCAGTGCCCCAGAGAGGTTATATATTTTTTTACGATTGGCATGTGATTCTAAATTAGTCAGTGAGGGAAAGGTGAACAGGTATATGAATTTGTTATGATTATTTCCTATTATTTTAAAGCAAGACGAACGCTTAAAGTTGTTATCTTCAGTTTCAACAACGTTTCTTTTATTCTTGACTTCAACTTTTTTTAAAGTACACCCTTTTATGGCTTTTTGAATGAGTTTAAGGTCAATTAATTGAGAGATAGCAGTTTTAACCTCAGCATCTTTTAACCGGCACGCTTTAGCAATGTTAGATAGTGTAAAATTAACAACATATCCAAACTCATCTTGGTTTAATACAAAGAAGCACCATACTATTTTTACAGGCACTCTTAATTCTTCATCCTTTAACTTTTTGTTCTTTATTCTTACAAGCTCTTTGCTGGGTAATGATTTAGTCATTTCTGTGTGTTCATCGTAAATAAAAATGTATGACTCAGCAGGTCGTCCTTTTTTAGAATGTTCAGTTTTGTGCTTTAAAATTGCATTAATTTCTTGTAGCTCATCTATTACTTTTTTAAATTTATTGTGTGTGCATCCTAACCCTATGAGATCAGATTTAGATAATTCGTCTCCAATCATTTTCTCTGTAATTAAGCGAATTAAGATCCACTTTGAATGCGCTGATAGACTACCTGTTGAAGTGAAAAACTTATTCATTTAATTGGTTCTGTATAGAGTACTTATACTAACTAGTAGAGCAGAATAGCGACTTAAACACAATAACAGGGTGTTATACCGTTAAATTAATTAGCATCTAACTTAGTGTTTATTTAGAGTTAAATAAGTCACTAATTAAAGTTATAATTAAAATTCTTATTAGTATTTAAGTTAGAGTTTAATTAGATGTAAAAAGTCAAAGAAATATTTGCTAACTAATAGGTATTAAATTATTGTCTTGGATGAAACCTACAAATACGAAAACACAAGGAAGAACTAATGACAGATTGGATTGATAGCAAGAAAATTTTGACTTGGGTCAAGGAAGATAACGAAGACTTGCGTAACTGGTTAGCATGTCACTTTGAAAATTATAATAATTATTTTAAATACCCAGATTCCACATTAGATAGTTTCATTAGAGATGAAATAAAACGTATTAGTGATAATCAAGATAGTCAAAAAGTTAATCTTGATAAGCTCTATAAAGCATGGAAAAGCCATGAAAGAGGTTTAAAGAATACCTGTAATAAAATCTTTAAACTTCAGCTAGAAGTGTCTAAATCAGCCCGTGACAGACTAAAGGCTTTAAGCGATGCTGATGATCTATCACAATCTAAATATATTGAAAAATTAATAAACTACGCTAGAAAAAACCCTAAGTTGATATCTGAAGATACAAAAATGCAAGAGCCTTACAAACTTAACCAGAGAACTTTTGATAATAGCGCTGAGATTAAAGCTATAAGGAAAGGCTTATCATCTATAGATGTTAAAATTACTAGATTATTAGACGCGCGGGAGGAGAAGAACAAGTTAAACACTACCAGTCAAGATAATTCTTAGTGATAAACATCTTTTAGTATACCTATTAGTATTCCTTGATTTTATCTATAAAGATATTGTTGTTTTTAATCAGTGGCTTATTGGTTTTGTATGAATCCCTCTCTCCCACCATTATTCTATATTAGGACGTCTCAGGACGTCCTTTTTTGTGCCTGTAATAAAGTTAAGCGTGTTGGCTTTGTACTTGGCGTTTGTTTTTACGCTGATGTTTTAATGTATACATTCGTTGGTCGGCTAAAGTTAAGCAGGCTTTGTAGTCATTACATTCCTCACTACTTGCTAAGCCATAGCTCACGCCTGATAACGGCCAATGTTTTTGAACTTGTTGATGAATATAGTTTAATGACTCGTTTATGCTCAGGATGAGTTGGGCGAGCTGTTGTGCTGATTTGACGTTACACACACAAATAAACTCATCACCGCCGGTTCTGCATACCTCGCCTTTGTCGGCTAACGCATTTTGTATTAACCGCGTAACCTCAATGAGTAGCTTGTCACCGTGAGCATGACCTAGGTGATCGTTAACGCTTTTAATATTGTCGCAATCTATAAACACAATGAGATAAAAATTATCTAAGTTATCAAGTGCTTCTTGTAATTGCAGCCGGTTTCCTACTTTGGTGAGTGGGTCTATGCGTGATAACTCTAGCGCTTTTATAAAATTATTTTGCTTTATTTTTAGCCATTCAGATAAAGAAAGTAAAATACAGATACAATCAATGGCCAGAGCAATAAGCACCCATAATTCAGGTGAACTTATTTCTATTAAATTTAGGTGCGATAAAATAAAAATAACTAAGGACAAGCTATAAACAAGGTTGCCAGTTAAAAAATATTTCGCTCTAAAGTCTTTCATCCCCAGCATTGTAAAGCCCAGTTTTAAGCTTAAATACACCCAAATGGCAGCAAGGAAATGAGCTAAATAAAACACCCAATGAAAGGGTAAAAAGAGGTTTAAAAAACCACAGGCAAGTGCGGTTATGGAGAAGTATTTTAAAAATCGGCTAATACCAGTGCGGGTATGTTGGTCAAAGTTAAATAAGTAATATGCAAATGAGCTGGCACAAGCAATAGCGAAGGCAAAAATATACATGCCAAAGTAATGGGTGTTAATTGCGTGGTAATTAAAAAGTAACGCAACTATCCCCGCCGCGAATGCCCAGCCAATGCCGTGTAACCCTATGTAACCTGCACAAAATAACGCCACGCGATGTTGTGTTTTAAAGAACATTATTAAGGCCATGCAGGCCAAGGTCAGCATTATCGTAATAGACACTAAGCTTAATGAATTGATATAAAACTGAAGTTTAACAAAAGCAGATTGAGGTATAACGTTAATGCTAACAGGTTTAGCAAAGTACTTAGCATTAATATAAAGCCATAAAACACCGTGTGAATTAGCTTCTAGCTGTAACTCAAAAGCTTGGCTGTGCATTACAATGGCTGATTGAGTGACGCTATTTTGTGAAAAATCAGCGATTTTTCTGATCCCACTAGTATCTTGATAAAAAGCAACGCCACTATCTAAATAATTAATTTGGGGGATTATATACCAGCGTCCTGCGCTCGTTGTGGTTAAACTAATTTTTGCTATTGCACTGCCATGGGCACTATACAGCGAAGTGACGGGAGTACTTACATTGTGATAGGCATTAACGAGTTGCTCACCTTGGGTTGGTTTAGCTAAATCTACTTGATGCCACATAGCAGACTTTAGTTGTAAGCTGTCATTTTGATTTAATGCTACAGCAAAAGCATTAAAACTAATGGTTTGAAATAGTAAACAACATATAAAATTGAAAGTGTACCGCATGTAATACCTAAGTTAGTGACCGGTAAAAATTGTACTGCATTTTTAACAGAATAATTATAGTTATGACCGCTTTAGCGTATTTTTGCTTTTTAGTTACTAACTTTAATCACTAAACGGTGAGCTGTTATTATAAAAATATAGTTAATGATTAATTAAAGGGTTAATAATTTATTTAGTTTGGCTATTGTATGACTGCTTTTAGTGATGGTTTATATTTGAAGGATTGCTAACAACAAGAAGGTAATTAAAAAGCCATTTGTCAAAATGGCTTTATGGGCAGTTTAATATTTTTTTGGTTTAGCATTGAGCTGCGCTTGAAATTCATCAGGAAATAAAATTGTGCCGTCGTCTTCTTCGGTAGGGAACACGGCAACTAGTAAGTCGTCTTCTTCAAGGCCTGGCGTCCAGCGGCTAAACCAATCTGCTGTTGGAATTGCTTTAGGTGTACATCCTTCCCATTCACCGGTTGCCCATGCTTGTGCAAAATCACGGGTTGGCCATACGGGTACGCAATCGTCGTCTTCGTTAGTGAGCATTACGCAGCCGTCGTCATCGTTTAAAATCCACACTTGCTTAAACTGTTGCACAGTTTCGTACATGTATGCGAGTCGTTTTTTTGCGCCAAGGCCTAAAATTACGTCGTCTTGCTTTGATAAATTGTCAGTGGTCATTTTTGGCTCTCTCTCACTGTGGGGGGAATACAAAAGGCAGCGACATACTGCGCTTTAAAATTAAGTTTAGCTAATGGCTGCAAGCAGCTCGTCGGCTAGTTGGTTTAGTGCGTCGGGGTCTTGATTTGTTAATGCATAAGTGCGCAATCCATAAATACCCATAACACAAAATCGTGCTAGCTCTATGGCACTTCGTCCATTGGTAATTTCTTTGTTATCTATCGCTTTTTGTAATTGCTGCGCAAAGGCATGCTCGTACGCCGTTAAATTAGTACGTAATACGTGGCAAATTTGTGGATCGTTACCCTCTACCTCGCTAATGCTTTTTGTAAGCAAGCACACTTTAGTTGCTTCGCCGTCAATACATTCTTGCACAATGATATTAAGGTATTGTTTCAGCGTATCTAAAATACAATTACTGTGCTCAAACAGCGCTGTAAATTGTGTATTGCGATCGGTTTGGTATTGCTCCGTAGCGGCTAAAAAAATGCCTTTTTTATTACCAAATGCCCCATACAAAGAACCCGGATGTAAATGGGTGGCTTGAGTCAGTTTTTGCATACTGGTTTTTGCATAGCCATGAAGCATAAACATGGCCATAGCTTGGCGCAGTACAAACTCTTTATCAAATTCTGCAGTTCTCATAATGACTCTTTTAGTGGAGAGAGTAGTAATGAATAAATTTATTTTTCTTAGGCCTAGGTGGAGTTTACGCAATCTTAAACAAAGTTTCAAAATTATACTTGAATATTCATTCAAGTGACCTTATCTTGAATGTACATTCAACAAAGGATAAATATTATGTCGATTGACTTACTTTCACCTTTTAAATTAAATAACAGCATTGAACTGCAAAACCGCGTACTTATGGCACCATTGACCCGCTGTATGGCAGATGACAATTTAGTACCCACACAAGCCATGGTTGATTACTACGCTCGTCGTGCTGATGTAGGCTTAATTATTAGTGAAGCCATTATTATCCGTGCTGATGCTCAAGGTTATCCAAATACACCTGGGCTTTTCACTAGTGAACAAATTCAAGGTTGGAAAAAAGTCACTGACGCAGTACATGCTAATGGCGGAAAAATGTTTGCACAACTATGGCATGTTGGCCGTGTAGCTCACCCACACTTTTTTGGTGGTGATGTTTTGGCGCCATCGGCAATAGGGGTTGAAGGTTCAGTACCGCGTATGCGCGAGCTCACTTATGTTACGCCAAAGCCTGTAACTACAGACGACATTAAAGGCTTAGTGGCTGACTACGCTAAAGCCGCAGAAAATGCGATGGAAGCGGGTTTTGACGGCGTAGAAATTCATGGTGCTAATGGTTATTTAATTGACCAATTTTTACATTATGCGGCAAATGAACGTGATGACGAGTACGGGCAAACACCAGAAAACATGTCTCGTTTTGCACTGGAAGTAACCGATGCAGTTATTGATGTTGTGGGCAATGAGCGTACCGCTATGCGTTTAACGCCAGGTGCTTATTTTAATATGAGCGAAGACAATCGCGATAAAGCAGTATTTGACTACTTATTACCAGAGCTTGAAAACCGCAAGTTAGCTTATTTACACGGCGGTATTTTTGACGACAGCATGCGTTTTGATTCACTAGAAGGTAAATCAACCTCTGAATTTTTACGAGCTGGTTATGCCAGTACCTTAGTGGGTGTAGGTAGTTATAGTTTTGAAACTGCCAAGGAAGCGGTTAACGACAATAAATTTGATTTAATTGCTATTGGTCGCCCGCTTATTGCTAACCCAGATTACATTAGCAAAATTAAAAACGGCGAAGAAGTCACAGCTTACAGTGATGACATGCTAGCTGAATTGAAATAGCAGCTAATTTAGTAAAAACAATAAGACACTCATGGACAACTGTGAGTGTCTTTTTTTATACATTTATTTGCCATAATATACTCATAATTGTTTAATCTTGCTGTCAATAAAGTTCCCCCTCGTTGTCATATTTAAAAAATAGACTGTGCCCGCTTTCATAATTACCTTTTATAATTAGAATCAAACGGGACAACAATGTACGCTTTAAAAAATAAATCGATTTTGAGCATGGCTGTGGCCATGGCGGTATCAACTTCAGCTTATGCTAACGATAACGTGATAGAAGAAGTAACCGTTACTGCAAAACCAACCAGTTATGCAAACAACGTTATTGAACCTGCCATGCTTGAGCAACAAAGCTCGGTATCGAGTGTGTTATCAGTAATAGATAACTTACCTGGCATTAGCATAAACGAAGGCGACGCATTTGGCGGCGACGATTGGTCAACCACTATTACCATGCGTGGTTTTAGTATCGACTCAAACCAGCAGCAATTAGGTATGACGGTAGACGGTATTCCTAATGGCGGTTCAAATTATGGCGGTGGTGCTAAAGCGAATCGTTACCTAGATAGCGAAAATCTTGTCACCGTGGAAGTAGGTCAGGGCACTTCAGATATTAAATCAGCCTCGTTAGAGGCGCTAGGTGGTACTTTTAACTTTGTAAGTAAAGCGCCTAGCTTTGAAAAAAGCACCACTTTTGCATATACCTCAGGCAGCCATGACGCAAGTCGCTATTACGTTAAACACGAAACTGGCACCATTTTTGATAATACTCAAGCGTATGTGAGTTATTCGCAAACCGATACTAGCCGCTGGATTGGCTCGGGCAGCAATGGCGGGAAAGATAACCAACATGCTGAAGCGAAATTTGTCACCACCCTTGATGAGTTAACTATAACAGGGCGTTTATCTTACGATGATGTAAGCGAGACGAATTACAATAGCGTGAGCTTGGCACAATTTGAACAAACTCCAGATTGGGATCAACTAACATGGAACTGGACAGGCGTTCCGCACTTTGACCAAATGTTTGCAGAAGGTTGGGGCACGCTGCGTGAAAACACTCTAGGGTATTTAAAGTTTGAATACGCGATTTCACCCACCTCATTGTTAACCATTAGCCCTTATTATCATAAAAACTCAGGCCGAGGTGATTGGATCCCTCCTTATTTAACGTCCCCTGTAGATGAAAATGGTAACCCAACCACGGAAGGTGGTACAAACGCAGGCTCTTATGGCTTTACAGATAGTAATGGCAACCCACTTGCTCCCAACGCAGGTTGCACGGCTAGCTTAAATTGGCCGTGGGAGTCAGGCCCTGAGCTCAATCCTGCATGTTACGACGCTGATGCCACGCCTGTTATGTCTTATCGTCATACACATTATAATAAAGATCGTTTAGGGGTAACTGCTAATTATCAAGCAAGCATTGGCATGCACGATATTGAAGCCGGTTTTTGGTATGAGCAAAGCGACCGTGATGAGTCACGAGATTGGCATAAAGTTATAGATGCGCGCATTTATCATCACTTTGATAACACCCCTTATTGGACGCAATATAAAAACACCTTTGAGACCGATACGCTCAAATGGTACGCCCAAGACTCAATGTCATTTGACGACTTAACTCTTAACCTAGGGGTTAAAAAGTACTTAGTAAACATAGAAAAGTATGACCATTATCAAAACGCCACCACAGCTAAAGTAAACAGTGATTCAGACCTTCTATTTAGTGGCGGTATTTTATATCAGTTAAACAGTAACACTGAATTATTTACCAGCTACAGCGAAAACTTTGCCGCCATTAAAGATGGTGTGCTTGAGCGCGACAGCTCTGACTTATCAGCTATTGAGCCAGAAACCGCAGAAAATATTGATTTAGGGGTGCGTTATGACAATAACGCACTTAAATTAACGGCAACGGCTTACTCAATTGAATTTGATAACCGTATTACCTTTATAGCGCCAGGCAGCGACACCGGTGGTATTGATTACACCATAGGTACTAACGGCTCGTACCTAAATGTGGGCGGTATTGAATCGAAAGGTTTAGAGCTATCAGCAAGTTATATGTTGAGCCCACAGTGGAATGTATATAGCTCATACACCAATAATAACTCTGAATATAAAGGCGATGCGCCAGGCTTTGAAGCAGGAAGCAAAGTAATTGATTCAGTAGATGATTTATTTGTGCTTTCAACCGATTATTACAGCGGTGATTTCCGCTTTGGTTTATCGGCTAAATACACTGGCGAGCGTGGCGATGTAGATAGCTATACCGTGGTTGATTTAAATGCAGGCTACGCAGCTGAAGTTAATGCTGGCCCCTTCAAAGCAATTGATATTGCTTTTGTGGTTTACAACATTACTGATGAAAGCTACCTAGCGGGCGGTACAGGTAATGGAAGCACTTACTTTATTGGCGCCCCACGCACAGCAGCCGTGACGTTAACGGCCACGTTTTAAAACGTAATAAACGTAATTAAGCCCATCATTGATGGGCTTTTTATTAAACGAGGTGTGTATGCAAACAATAGTAACAATACTAATAATCGGTTTGGTTTTACTTAACAGTCAGGCGGTTTTGGCAGCACCACAAAATGTGGTGTTGGTAACTTTAGATGGGGTTCGCTGGCAAGAAGTATTTAATGGTGCCGATAGCAAGCTGATTAATAATAAAGAATTTGTTAAGCAACCAGCACATTTAAAGAGCCAATTTTGGCATGAAAGTCCGCAACAGCGTCAACAGTTGTTAATGCCATTTTTAACTCAAACCATTGCAAAACAAGGCGTTATTATTGGCGATAGGGCTAAAGGCTCAACTATGTCGGTGAGTAATCCGTGGTATTTTTCATATCCTGGGTATAACGAAATTCTTACTGGTGAAGTGGATGAAAGTATCAACAGTAACGACAAGGTATTAAACCCAAATAAAACTATTTTAGAGCGTTTAAATGCCCAGCCTGAATTTAAAAACAGCACCGCGTTATTTGGTAGTTGGGATGTGTTTCCTTTCATTGTAAATACCCAGCGCAGTAAGGTGCAGGTGAATGCGGGGTTTATGCCCGTTGCTGATGATTTATTTGCCGACGCAGCGCTACTTAATGCGCTACAAACAGAGATACCTAGCCCTTGGCACAATGTGCGGCTTGATAGTTTTACCTATCGATTTGCTAAAGCGTATATGCTGGCTAAAAAGCCTAAATTACTGGTTATTAGTTTAGGAGAAACTGACGACTTTGCTCACGATGGGCATTACGACGCCTATTTAAAATCGGCTAAGCAAAGCGATGCATTTATAAAAGATTTGTGGCAAACCATTCAAAGCACAGCAGGTTATAAAAATAATACGACGCTGATCGTTACTACTGATCATGGCCGTGGAAGTCATGCCAGTGATTGGCAGCATCACAGCTCTCGTCGAGCATTGCTAGAGCTTAACCTAGGCGCAGATGTGTTTCCTAACGGCATAGTTGGCTCTGAGCATATTTGGCTGGCAGCTATTGGCCCTGCAATTAAAAATAACGGCTTAATTAAAACTAAAAACGAGCTTAAACAAGCGCAAGTTGCCGCCACCGTTTTAAAAGCACTTGGGCAAAATCCACACATAATTAACCCTAATATGGCACCGGCTATTAACGAGATTTTAAAATGAAACAGTTACTAAAAACCCTTAAGCATTTTGCACTGTCACTGACTATTGTGATTAGCAGTGTAGCAATGGCTGCGCCGTCTAAAATATTATTTGGCTCTTGCGGACATCAAGATAAAGACATTCCTATATTTAACGCCATTAACAAAGAGCAGAGTGATTTATTTATATTTTTAGGGGATAACATCTACGGCGATACTAACGACATGGCCGTGCTTAAAAATAAATACCAACGTCTTGGAGCAAAGCCAGGCTTTAAAGCACTACGCGCACAAACACCAATAATAGCTATGTGGGATGATCACGATTATGGTCAAAATGACGCGGGGAAAGAGTATCCGCATAAAGAAGCATCGCGGCAAATCATGCTCGATTTTTGGCAAGAACCGGCAAACTCAAAACGCCGTACCCGTGCTGACGGCATTTATACCTCGTACATGTATGGCGAAGGCGAGCAAACCGTGCAGGTGATCATGCCAGATTTACGCTTTAATCGTGACACACTTAATTCTGTTAGCGAGATTGAGTATTACACCAAGCGTAAAGCAAATAACCAAGGCCCGTACAGTCCAACTGAAGTTAAAGGCGCATCAATGCTAGGGGAAGCACAGTGGCAATGGCTTGAAGCCGAGCTTAAAAAGCCAGCGGCAATAAAGCTAATAGCGTCAAGCTTGCAGTTACTGCCAGATTTTACCGGCTGGGAGTCGTGGGCAAATTTTCCTGAGGATCGAAACCGTTTATTTGCGCTAATTAAAAAACACCAAGTAAATGGTGTGATTATTATTAGTGGCGATACTCACTGGGGCGAGATTTCAAGGTATCAACATAACCTTGATTACCCGCTTATTGAAATGACCAGCTCAGGTTTGACAGAAAAGTGGAAAGACGTTAGCCCTAACCAGCATCGTGTGGGTAATTACACACATAATGTTAACTATGGTGATTTAAGCATAGACTGGCAACAAGTCGACCCTGCTATTTCATTAAAACTTAAAGGCATTGATGGCCAAGTTATTATGCAAAGTGATTTTAGTCTTTCAAGTATTAGCCCTTATAAATAGCATCACCATTTAAATAATAAACGCACTGCAGTTAAAGCAGTGCGTTTAAAAGTTCATCTATTGGTGGGCTAACTTGCTGATTTATTAGTGCCAATTTCCCCTAAGTGCTACCGCTTAAATTGAAAATATCTTACACTGGCTTTATCTCAAGTAAGGCTGGTATCGTATGCTCAATATTATTCAATCAAACCGTATGGAAGCCCTGCAAGCGCAGTTTCATCAGCTATTAAAAGTAAACCCATTGCAAAGCCCATTTGATAAAGAAGTGGTGTTAGTGCAATCGCCGGGTATGTCGCAGTGGCTAAAAATTGGTTTAAGTGAAAATTTAGGAGTGGCTGCGCAGGTAGACTTTCCGCTGCCGTCGAGCTTTATTTGGCAGTTGTACCAGCAACTATTGCCAAACGTGCCTAAAGAGTCGGCGTTTAATAAACCGAACCTTGCTTGGAAACTGTTTGCAATTTTACCTACTTGTATTGACGAGCCACTGTACTTACCGCTTAAAACCTATTTAGAGGACGATATTGACGGCCAAAAAACCTTTGCTCTATGTGAAAAAATAGCCGATGTGTACGACCAATATTTGATGTACCGCCCCCATTGGGTAGCCACTTGGGATAGTGGTGTTGATACGCTTGACGATGTTGATATAACGATTGCGCCTTGGCAACCCGATTTATGGCGTCGTATCGTCAAATTAAGTAAACAGCTAGGGCAAAGCCAATTTCACCGTGCCAATATGCAAGGGCAGTTACTCAGTGCACTTGAGAGCATGGATAGCGCCTTATTACCAAAACGCATTAGCTTATTTGGTATATCTGCGATTGCTAGCTCGCAGCTTGAAGTGTTTGAAGCTTTAAGTAAAAAAACTGAAGTGTTTTTGTTCTTTTTTAACCCTAGCGAGCATTATTGGGGCGATATCATTGATGAAAAAACAGCAGCTAAAATCACTGCTAAATACGCAAAAATGCCGCTGGTGGAAGCACAGCAAAAAAAGCAAACGAATCCCGATGAAGAATACTATTTTATAGGTAATCCGCTGTTATCGTCGTGGGGTAAACTCGGCCGCGATTATTTTGAGCAACTAGTGCAGCTTGATGCCCGCTGGATTGATGGCTTTATAGATGCATTTGACGACAGCTTACTTGGCCAAGTGCAAAGTGAAATTTACCAACTTGCCTTTAAAGGTGAGTCGCTCACCGATAATAAAGAATGGTTTATTAACGACGAGGGCAAGCTGCCCATAACTGCAAACGATGCAAGTATTACACTAAGTGATTGCCATACACCGCTTCGAGAAGTAGAGCGTTTGCACGACTACTTACTTAATTTATTTAATCAAAATTCAGCGCTTACCCCTAAAGACATCATCGTGATGATGCCCGATGTTGGCACCTACAGCCCTTATATTGAAGCAGTTTTTGGTGGTGCACAGGGCAGTCGATTTATACCTTATGCGCTAGCTGATTTAGCCATAGAGCAAGAAAAGCCTGTACTGAGTTCGTTTGCTAGTTTAGCTAATTTACCGTTTTCGCGCTTCGGCGTGTCGGATATTCTCGATTTATTACAGGTTACCCAAATTGCTGAAAAGTTTGGTTTAGAAGCGCATGAATATGAGCAAATTCAGTATTGGTTGGAGCGTGTTGGCGTTAAATGGGGCGTAAACGCTGAACATAAAAGTACCTTTGACTTACCCGCAATAGAGCTAAACACTTGGCAGCATGGCTTAAACCGTTTACTACTGGGTATTGCCATGCGCGATGAACAGTGCCCATTTAATGGTATTTACAGTGCCGATGAGGTTGAGGGTATGGCGCTCGATACACTCAATAAGCTGGTACACTTTATTGATGTGCTGCAAGACTTTAAAGCTAAGCTCACCCCCGATGACACACTCACCAATAAAGCCCAAATTTTAAATGAGCTGCTCAACACTATTTATGAGAGCGAAAGTGACGACAGTTGGGATTTATTAGTGCTGCAAAAAGTACTCGAAGATATAGGTAAGCACCACGACAACGGTGATTACAGTGAGGCCGTGTCGCAGCGCATTGTTAGCTATTTAATTAAACAAGGCATACAAGAAAAAGGTGTCGGCCAACGTTTTTTAGTGGGGCAAGTGAATTTTTGTACGTTAATGCCAATGCGCGCCGTGCCGTTTAAGGTAGTGTGTATGTTAGGCTTGAACGATGCCGATTACCCGCGTACCGTGCAGCCTATCGGGTTTGACTTAGTGCCTTATTCGAAAAAGCAAAAAGGTGACCGTTCACGAAAGCTCGATGACCGTTATCTCTTTTTAGAAGCACTTCTTAGTGCCCGGGATAATTTATATATGAGCTACATTGGTCGCTCATGTTTTGATAACCAGCCACGAATGCCATCAACACTTGTCAGTGAATTGTTAGAATACATAGGTCGCAGCTTCAAACTTAGCGAACCCAGTGATAAACCTTTGCCAGATTGTCTTATTAGCCAACAATATTTACAACCTTTTAATAGTCATTATTATTTGCCAGCTAGCGCTGAACAGGCAGGGCTTAACAACCACAGCTATAACCCAATTTGGCTGCCTAGCGAGGCAATTGAGCCAAAAGCAATCACTGCGCTTGATGTAACGCCTCCAGAGCTGTTTGATCTTGATATGTTTATTCGCAGTGTGTGCCACGCCCAAGAGAGCTTTTATCAGCAAAGCCTAGGGTTACGTTTGCCGCAATTTAACGATATAGCCAAAGATGAAGAACCGTTTAGCTTAGATGCGCTGCGCCGTTATTTTTACCTTGATGAAATACTTGAAGCTAATATTAACGATACACCACTGAGTACCGAACAAATACTGCAGCGCGGTGAGTTGCCGCAAGCCCATGTTGGCAGCTTAATTTATGAGAGCATGCAACATCGCGTTGATGCGCTTGCAGGGCAAGTAAAACAACAAATAAAAGCGGGTAAAAGCGAACCGATAGAGGTGTTACTTTTGCTTGAAAACACCACCATTGAAGGCTGGTTAAACCATGTGTATATGCAAAAACAAGTGTTTTATCGCAGTGCCAGTATTAAAGCTAAAGATTTAATTAAAGGCTTTATTTATCATCTTGCTGCACAAAGCATGCAACAAGAGGTTGAAACCTTATTGCTAGGTTTAGATAAACAAATTAGTTTTGCCCCAATGAGTAAAGCCGATGCCGATTTACTGCTCGCAGATTGGTTTGAGCTTTATAAAGCATTACGCAACAAGCCCGTGGCGTTTTTTCCGGTAAGTGGTTATGAATACGTAAAAAGCGGTGGTGATATGGCAAAAGCCAACAGTAAATTTAGTCCACAGTATATTGGCCGAGGCGAAGGAGAAAACCCTTATATTCGTCTCACGGTGCAATCACTTAATGACTGCCAAGACGAATTTATACATTGGAGCGATAAGCTACTCGCCCCATTATTTGAGCACGCCAAGGAGAGTGACTATGCAAGCGCTTAATCCACTCACTATGCCATTATCAGGGCAAAGCTTAATTGAAGCCAGTGCTGGCACAGGTAAAACCTACACGATCACGGGTTTGTATTTGCGCTATTTATTGGGCATGCAAATACCTGGTGAGCTGAATACGCCATTGAGTGTTGAGCAAATTTTGGTAGTCACCTTTACCGATGCCGCCACGCAAGAAATTAAAGACCGAGTTCGCAGCCGTATTATTGCTGCGCGTGATGCATTACTGGGGCAAGTACCTAATGATGAGCTAATTGAGGGTGTAATAGCAGGCGTTGATGACAAGCACCGTGCATTTGACTTACTCGATGCTGCAGCTAAATCAATGGACGAAGCAGCTATTTTTACCATTCATGGTTTTTGTCAGCGAATGTTAAAGCAGCATGCGTTTGAATCCGGTGTGGCATTTAACTTAGAGTTCATTTTAGATGAGCGTGATATTCTGCTTGAAACCATAAAAGACTTTTGGCGCGCGTTTGTATACCCACTCAGTAAAGAAAGAACAGATGCGATTTTAGCGGTATTTGCTGCGCCCGAATCACTATTTAGTCATGTAAGTAGTATTTTAAATAAGGCGAACGCAGAGATAACACCGCAAGTTAGTTTAGATGCGGTATGGCAAGCGCGAGATGAATACTTGGCGCGTGTTCCAGCCTTTAAAAAAGCCTGCCTAGAGCAAGAGTTTATTGGTGCTGTTAAAGCATCCGATTTAAGTGGCTCAAAAACACCTGGGCGAAAGGGGAGTCTTGCTGCACTTGAAGCATTTTGCTTAGGCAATGATGACTTTTTTGAATTTGGTACCAGTAAGTATTCGTTTGAGGTTTGGAGTAGCGAGAACTTAAGTAATACCGCTAATTATAAAAAAAATGGCACATTACTGACTCATCCACTTATTAGCCAATTCGATGCCTTAGCCGCACTTAACAACACCATCAACCAAGGGTTAAAAATTGCGATAGTGCAATATGCGGCGAGCTGGGTAAAAGCGGCCATAGTTAAACGCAAACAAGAACAAAGCGTGATCACCCCTGACGATTTGCTGACTAATTTACACAGTGCCTTAAAGAGTGAACAAGGTGATGTGCTCGCACAAAAAATAGCGCAGTTATTTCCGGTGGCAATGATAGATGAGTTTCAGGATACCGATCCGATTCAATACGGTATTTTTAGTAAAATTTATGCTCAAAGCAATACCACTTTAGCTATGATAGGCGATCCCAAACAGGCAATTTATGGGTTTAGGGGCGCAGATATATTTACCTACATTGGCGCAAAAGAAGCGGTAGATGAGCCACAACAATTTACATTGAGCACTAACTTTCGTTCAAGCAGTGATATTGTAAATAGCGTAAATAGCTTATTTAGCAAATACGACAACAGCTTTATTTATAACGACGCCATTCCATTTAATAAAGTGAAAGCGAAAGGAAAAAAAGCAGATGAGTCGTTTTTAATTGACGGTAAACCTGCCACCGCGTTTGAGTTTAATGTGTTTGTAGATGAAGCCGGCGATGAAAAAAATAAGCCGACCAGTAAAGGCGTAGGGCAAGCACATTTAGCCACCCATTTTGCTAATAAAATAGTTACTTTACTTGAGCAAGCAAACCAAGGTGTTGCCTGTATTGGCGCTAACCCTGTCAGTGCTGCTGATATTTGTATTTTGGTGCGCGACCGCGTTGAAGCACAAATAATGAAGCAAGCGTTGAGTAAAGCTAATATTGCCAGTGTGTATTTGTCGCGCGACAGTGTATTTAGCCAAGAGTTGAGTCATCACTTGCTCAATTTTTTAACAGCTTTGCATGGTCAGTACGATGAGGCATTACTACGCGGTGTATTAGCCGGCCCGTTATTTTGTTTAAGCTATAACGATATTTTTGTTCTAGCCGATGATGAAAATAGCTGGCAAGAACACCTAAACTTTTTTGCTCAACTTAGCCATATTTGGCATAAGCAAGGGGCAATGGCAATGCTTGAACGCTTACTGAGTCACAATCAGCTCAGTGCGAAATGGCAAGGTTTGGGCTATAACGTAGAACGTTGGCTTACTGACTTCAGGCACCTTGGCGAAATACTGCAGCAAAAACAAATTGAGCTTGAAGGGACACTTCGTTTATTACGTTGGTTTGCGCAAAAGGTGAGCCAGCAAAATGGTGAAACAGTGCAAGTTCGCTTAGAAAGTGATGCGAACTTAGTTAAAATTGTGACTATACACGCTTCTAAAGGGCTTGAATATCCATTGGTATTTATGCCATTTGCCAGTGGTTATCGTGAAACTAAAGACGCGCTTTATCATCAAAACGGCAAGTTGATTTACGATTTAAGTAAAGATGAAGATGCCCTGCAAAAAGCCGAACAAGAACGTTTAGCAGAAGACTTACGTTTGCTTTATGTGGCACTGACCCGAGCAGTGCATTTTTGTTCGCTGGGCGTGTATAACATTTCTCAAGGGCAAAGTAGCCGTTTAGCAATTCAAAGTAGTGCGCTGGGGCATGTGTTGTTCTCAGGGTTAGAGATAAGCAGTAGCCAAGTGTGGCGCACCCATTTAAGTGAATTTTGTGAGGCTAATCATGCTATGCAATACCAGCAATTTACCTCAGGCGAATTACATGAGCAGGGCATACTTCGGTTAAAAAATAGTGACACTAAACAGCACGATTTACTTATTAATACAGTAACGGCGCAGATTGAACGTGACTGGCGAGCAACTAGCTTTAGTGCTTTGAGCTTTAAAAAGCATGCTGATCAACTTGCTCCAGGGCGCAGCGATGAAGATCATCAAAGAGATGAGTTTGCCGTGCAGCAAGATGAACTTCCTTCACCGTATAGCTTTCCAAAGGGCGCAAAACCAGGGAGTTGCTTGCACGAAATATTTGAGCAACTTGATTTTACCTGTCCGGTAAATCATCCCACGAATATAGAGCAAAACTTAACGGCTGTGATTGAGCGTGCTTTTGAAAAATACCATATTGATGAGCAATGGCAGCAAATTACCGAGCAATGGGTACTCGATGCACTTAATTGCCCGTTAAACAGCGAGAATAATTTAAGTTTGAGCCAATTAGCGCCAAGTGACTGTTTAGTCGAAATGGAGTTTAACTTACCGCTTAGCAGCCTCAGTGCCCCTAAGCTTAATGAAGTGTTGATTAAACATTTTGGCTTTAACCAAAGTAAACTTGAGTTTGCCCATGTTAAAGGGTTACTAAAAGGCTTTATTGATTTAATTTTTTGCTACCAAGGCAAGTATTATATTTTAGATTATAAATCGAATTATTTGGGCAGTACCGCTGCTGATTATGTGTCTGAGCAGCTAGAGCAAGCAATGACCAGTCACCAATATCATTTACAGTATTTAATTTATACCGTAGCGCTGCATCGCTTGCTTAAACAGCGAATTCCCGATTATTCAATAGAGGCGCATTTAGGCGGTGTTTATTATACTTTTTTACGCGGTATGCCAGCAGGTGAGGGAGTGTACTTTAAACAGCTAAGTGCAGATCAAGTCGTTATTTTAGATGGCTTGTTTAGCCAAGGAGCCATGCTATGAGTGATTTAAATCAACAACCGGGTTTGTTTGATGACTTAGATGATGCGCCTTTAGATGAACCTGTGCTCACAACAGCACAGCCAACGATGCAGGCCAGCGAAAGTATTAAATTCGTGCCGTTGCTAACGTATTTAACGGACGAACATAGAGTGCGAGTGGTTGATGTAAAACTGGCTGAATTGCTCAGTGGCACAAACGCACAGCAAGGGTATGACGACCTCTTTTATATAATTTTAATGCTGTGTTTATCGCAACAAAGCCAGCATAGCTGTTTAACCCTAACAGAGGTTGATTGGACTAATCCGTTTAATTTACGTCAAAGCGACTTTACTAAACTAGAAGGCACGCAGCCTGATACTCTCAGCCCATTTAGTAATGACTTTACGACTGAGGCAGCAATACGTTATTTACTCTCACATCATAGTGTTGGGGAGCAAAAGCCGCTGCAATTGTTTAATCAACGATTATATTTTTCTCGTTTAGCAGGCTATGAACAAACCCTTGCCCAACGATTACTGACAATGAGCGAACGACAACTTAACATTGATAATGCAGTACTTGCTCAGTTATTAACCCGCTACTTTCCTGATGATCCGAGTATTGACATT
Source organism: Pseudoalteromonas sp. S1612 (assembly GCF_005887175.1). Classification (GTDB taxonomy): domain Bacteria; phylum Pseudomonadota; class Gammaproteobacteria; order Enterobacterales; family Alteromonadaceae; genus Pseudoalteromonas; species Pseudoalteromonas undina. The sequence goes on from NZ_PNDH01000023.1 coordinate 47,470, forward strand.
GATTGGCAAAAAGTAGCGTGTGCGATTGCCGCCACAAAAGGTTTTAGTGTGATCACGGGCGGGCCTGGCACCGGTAAAACCACCACGGTAACAAAGCTGTTAGCGATTTTACAATCGTTATATAAAGCGGCGCCATTGAGCATAAAATTAGTAGCACCCACCGGTAAAGCAGCGGCACGGCTAACAGAGTCAATTTTAGGGGCTAAAAATAAGCTTAGTGAAATACCGGCTGATATTAACGCGTTGATCCCGCAAAGTGCGCAAACCATTCATCGTCTGTTGGGAGTTAAGCCATTTACCAATAAATTCCGACACGATAAAAGCAATCCGTTGCATGTTGATGTATTGATTATTGATGAGGCCAGCATGGTCGACTTATCACTTATGGCTAAACTAATTGAGGCCTTGCCAGATCATGCTCGATTGATTTTACTTGGCGATAAAGACCAACTTGCTTCGGTTGATACTGGCAGTGTAATGAGTGATTTATGCCAAGGGTTAGTGCTTGGACAAACACCGCGTTATTCAAAAGTACGCTGTGAGCAATTGAACACGCTGTGCTTTAATGGCGCTGTTAAACTAAATGCGCAAAGTCAAAGTGAGTTTAAACTTGCTGACTGCATTGCCTTTTTACAACATAGCTATCGGTTTGATGCAAAAAGTGGCATAGGTCAATTGGCGCTGGCTGTAAATACCAACAACCGAGGAATATTAAATTACGTTGAACAACAAAGCAGCGAAGGGCATTTTAGCGATATTATTTTAGACTATGATTTTGTTTCCACACCGATTGAAAAGTTAGTAAATAGTGCCGCAAGTCATTATGCTAATTACCTAACCCTGATAGCGCAAGGTGCCAGTGTTGCGCAAGTGCATGCAGCTTTTGCCAGTTATCAGTTACTTGCTGCGGTACGTGAAGGCGATTATGGTGTTAATAGTTTAAACCAGCGTATTGAACGGGTATTACAGCAGCAAGGTTTAATTAGCGTTAATCCTAATCAGCGGCATTATATAGGGATGCCGATAATGGTTAGTCAAAACGACTACCAGCTAAAATTATTTAACGGTGATATAGGAATTCTAATGCCCGATGATAGCGGCCAACTCAAGGCAGTGTTTATTGATGAACAAGGTAATGAACGGGCATTTTCACCCGCACGGCTTCCGGCGCACGATAAAGTGTATGTAATGACCATTCATAAATCCCAAGGCTCAGAGTTTAGTTATACCGCGATGGTGTTACCACCGCTCAAGCAGGCGAGTATCGGTATTAATAGGCAATTAGTGTACACGGGAATTACCCGCGCAAAACAGACCTTTGAGCTGGTGGCAGATAAAAAAGTGCTGCAACTGGCCATGGGGAAAAGTGTATCACGGGCGTCAGGCTTGTATGAGCGATTAGTGTAAAGCCATACTTATACTAATCTCTTATTTTTGGGGTTCGTTTTCTAAATAAATTGGGTTGCCAGCCAAAATGAAGTGCGCCCAATCTTAGAAAAACGGTTACCAATAATGAGCCTATAATGCACCATAAATAAGGGACATCCAATAAAAATAGCGCGGCATAAGTTAAGCCTCCTGCAAAACACGCGGTGGAGTAAAGTTCTTCGCGCATCACCAGTGGTACTTCTCTACAGATCACATCACGTATTAAGCCGCCAAATATACCCGTCGTCATTCCCATTGTAAGCGCAACCACCATGGTCGTGCCTTCAATGAGCGCTTTTTCAATACCGACCACATTAAAAATAGCCATACCGATGGCATCAACCAGTAACATGTAATAGTTAGACACATCAGGTAAGTGGCGAATAAACATAACGGTGACAAAAATAGCGCCATAGGTGGCATATAAATAATCGGGGTTGGCTATCCAAAATACAGGTTGGTTAAGAAGAATATCTCTGAGCGTGCCTCCGCCTAACGCAGTGACTGAGCCAACAACGACAACACCAAATCCACCAATATCTTTGTCGTGGCCTAATAATGCACCTGAAATTGCAAAGAATGCCACGCCAATAAGGCTTAAAAAATTAAAATACTCTGCCGTCATTGAGGTGTCCTTACCAGATTGAGAATTTATATTAGACATTAAAAGATAAGCGATTGGGGATTTATATTAGCTGAATAACACTAGGGTCTGTTTACCTTTCAAGGTTGAATTTGCAGCAGTCTGCTTGGTATTAAAGCAAGGCAGAGCCTGTGTGGTGTGGTTATTCCCCATAAATAGGCGATAACGCAGCATCAATGCCAAACAGGCGCTGCCCGAAGGGTTCTGCCTAGGGGCGATTTACTCTTTGTTGCTCGGTTTTTACTTAGTCCACTAGGTTACAAACCTCGCGCCGCGATTAAAACGCCACTAGTTTGAACAAATTTTAATCCACAAAGCTAAAC
>NZ_PNDH01000024.1:0-32436 GCF_005887175.1 Pseudoalteromonas sp. S1612
GCTCAAACTTAGGCTCTGATGACCTTTGCGGATTACAATTTGTTCAAACTAGGAGCGGTTTAATCGCGGCGCGAGGTTTGTAACCTAGTGGGCTAAGTAAAAACCGAGCAACAAAGAGTAAATCGCTCCTAGGCAGAACCCTTCGGGCAGCGCCTGTTTGGCATTGATGCTGCGTTATCGCCTATTTATGGGAAATAACCACACCACATAGGCGCTGCCTTGGCTAAATACCAAACAGACAGCTGCAAATTTAACCTTAAAAGGTCAACAGACCCTAATCAACTTTAACCTATATAACTTTATTTAAATGTTCCGACATATCGGCTCAAAAACACATAAGTGTCATATTTGTGACTGGCAACATAAGCTAAAGTTCCTCATTAATTTGTAATCGAAAAATGAACAGATTTCGTTGTTTTAAAAAGATTGCAAATAAACACTTGATTATTTAAAACCGATCGGTCTAATATAAGTTATGAATAAAATATCAGCAGTTACAAATAGGCGTGGCCGCCCACCCAAAATAGCCAGAGACAACGCAGACACTAAAGCGTTGCTCCTTCGTGTGGGATTAGAAACCCTCACTGAGTTTGGTTTTAGTGCCACAGGGCTCGACACCATATTAAAAAAAGCCAAAGTCCCTAAGGGCTCGTTTTATCATTACTTTAAAAATAAAGAAGCATTTGGCTTAGCTTTGGTTGATGCGTACGACACGTTTTTTATAGCTAAACTTAAGTTTTATTTAGAGCAACCTGAAGTACCACCCCTAGAACGCATTGTTAACTTTACCCAAAGTGCTATAGCTGGGATGCAAAAGTATGTTTACAAACGCGGTTGTTTAGTAGGTAATTTAAACCAAGAACTCAATCATTTAAGTGACGAGTTTAAAATACGCCTAATGCAGAGTTACCATGCTTGGCAAGCACAGTTAACACAGTGCTTAGACTTAGCTCAACAGCAACATACTATTAAAACTGATGTTGATACTACACAAATGAGTGAATATTTTTGGATTGGTTGGGAAGGCGCTGTAATGCGAGCTAAACTAACACAATCAAGCAAGCCACTGACTTTATACACAGAAATGTTTTTACGCACATTACTCAAATGATGCATTTTTTATTATCAATTTAAAGACGATCGGTCTAAAAGGAAATCTAATGAGCAATCCTATTAAAGCTATTGTTATAGATAAGCAAGACGACAACTACAGTGCCAATTTAAGCAGCATAAACAGTGATGATTTACCAAACGAAAATGTATTAATTGACGTACTGTACAGTACCCTAAATTACAAAGATGGCTTAGCCATTACTGGCAAAGGTCCTGTAGTTCGCAGCTTTCCTATGGTACCTGGCATTGATTTAGTGGGTACAGTTACTAACAGCGACAGTGAAGAATTTAAAGCTGGCGATAAGGTGATTTTAAATGGCTTTGGTGTTGGCGAAAAACATTGGGGTGGCCTAGCCCAAAAAGCGGCTCTTAGCAGCGATTGGTTAATTCCCCTACCCGCCAACTTATCAGCTAAACAAGCTATGCAAATTGGTACTGCCGGTTACACAGCAATGTTGAGCGTGATTGCCCTTGAAAAACAAGGGATCACCCCTGACTCAGGTGAAATGTTAGTCACCGGTGCCAATGGTGGCGTAGGCAGTTTTGCTATTTATTTACTAAGCCAGCTAGGTTATCAAGTAACCGCAGCAACAGGTCGCATGGAACAAGCTGACTATTTAAAATCATTAGGTGCAAATAATGTAATTGATAGGAACGAGTTTTCAAACCCAGGTAAACCACTGCAAAAAGAACGCTTTGCTGCTGCCATTGATTCTGTAGGTAGTCACACACTTGCTAATATTTGTGCCTCACTTAAATACGGTGGCGTAGTAACAGCTTGTGGGCTTGCACAAGGTATGGATTTGCCAGCGTCTGTTGCGCCATTTATTTTACGTGGTATTTCTTTAATGGGTATTGATAGCGTAATGCGCCCTAAAGCGGACCGTGTTGAAGCATGGGATCGTTTAGCATCCCTAGTTAGTAGCGATTACTTAGATAAAATTTCGACCGAAATCACACTTGATCAGGTTATTGAAAATGCTGAACAGCTCATGCAGGGCCAAATTCGTGGTCGTGTTGTGGTTAATTGTCAAAGTTAAGCATTTTTGCTATTAAACTCTCGTTATTAAATTTATAATACTAGCCGTATTTTTAATAACGAGAGAACACCTATGAGCAACCAAGAACTTTTCAGTAATAACCCACTGCAAGGCGTTAAATTAGAGCAAGTGGTTGAAGAACTGGTTGAGCAATATGGGTGGGAACTCCTGCATGCCTACTTACAACTCAACTGCTTTAAAAATAATCCTGACATTAAGTCAGCAGTTAAATTTTTACGTAAAACCGAGTGGGCACAACAAAAAGTAGATAATTTCTATTTGTACCGCCTAAAAAACTTACCACGCCCAGATGACGTACAATACGAACTGCCTCCACGCGACCGTATTATCCCTGAAGGCGATAAACCAGGTGAACCATGCGAGTTAAGCTTTTCTGATGCTAAGCGTATTCAAGAGAAAAAAGCAGCCAAGCAACGTGCCCGTACTCGTAAACAACGTTCAAATTCAAGTAACCCTTGGGGTAACTAAGCTAATTTCATAAAAGAGCTAACTTTATTGTTAGCTTTTTTTGTTTATTGAGGAAATTAATAGCCTCGGTGTTTCCAAAAATCATCTTCTGTTTTGGTCTGTTCATTAGTTAGATTAAATGTTTTATCCGCAATGACTTTTCCTGCTAATGATAAGGTCATACGCCAGTTACCTATTTTATCTTCTATAGGCTCCCACACGGTGTCGCCTAAATAAAACGACCAATCGTTATCTTTAACATATACATTCCCCTCAAAAGCCTGCATCACTTCGCCATCGGCATCTATAATACCGGGGTGATAAATACAATAATGTAGCTTTTCGCCTTTGGCTTTTTTGATATTTACTATTAGGCCAAATTCCACATCAATACACGCGGTTACCTTTGTGGTGAATTGCGTGATTTGTGGTAACGATTTACTGGCTTTGTCCCAGTTGGAATATATACCGTAACTTTCTAATGTAATTTGTGGTTTAGATTTTGCCATTTAACTTTCTATTTTTTCTTTCTATTGTTAAGCCACCAGCCTCAGCGAGTGACTTATTAATTAAGTAGTTGTTTTGGATTTTTAGGATAATAATTGCTGGGTTGCTGCTCGCATAAACTAAACTCGCGAGTATTTTTATACGGCAACTTCATAAAACCAGCGACCCCAACATCAGTTATATTAACCGCGTACTGCATGAGTTTATTTAGCAAACGTTTAAATTCAACTTCTTTACTAGCATCGAGTAATCGATAGTAATGGTGAATTTTCATCCTATCTGGTAGTGCTTCAAAAATAATACAACCCGTATGATGTATCTGGTTTAGCTCAAATACACATTTAATCACCTTTTTAGGCAGTTGCAGTTGTTCATCGGGATCTTTACCATCTTCAAAATATGAGTGCGGACGGGTTACCTCGCTGGCTTTTACATTAACCACTTCATAGTCAAGCTCAGGTAACTGGTTAAATTTGAACGCACCGGTGCCATCGCGTTCTAACTGAATTGTTTTGCGGGCATCAAATAAACAACACTTAAATAAGCCTTTTTGACTAATCGCTTGTGCCAGCATTACAGTATTATTTACCGCATCAGTAAACGCGGTGGCTAAAGCTTCATCGTGCATAATAAGTGATGACTCAACATACAAAGAATCATCTTTCCAATGAAAACTCAGTCCCCCTACTACCGGGTATTTCGCTAAGCGACTAATTGACGCTAAAAACGATTTTTCGGTATCCCCAGTATCAAACAAAAATTCTTTGTAATACCTATCTAACTGGGCATCGTTTACATCGAGTAATTGCTGTTTATGGTCGGCTTGGCGTAAAAATTGTTTGCGGGAACTATATACAACGGTTTCGGGCTCAGGATCTTGGCTAAACCAAAAAGGAATGCGTGCTTTAGTGTCTTGCTTTGGTAGCTCTGGTAAAAATGCTTTTGCCATAGTTTCTATGTTACGCATAAAATAGTCGCCGGCTTTATCCCTTACACTACGCTCTTTTGAAAGCATGCCGTCAATTACATTCGCAAGCTCTTTTGGTAGCATTAAACTACTGGCCGGAATAGCCTGAGCGCCAAATCGACAAGACTGAGCCGATGCAAGTGCATACAACGTTGATGCAACCCCCTGCTCATCAAAACGAGGGGATGACTTTTCGCCAGACATTTGCGCATCACCAATAAAATACACATCACCCATTCGCGCGTTAGTGGTGCTTAAATCACCCGACATTAAATCCATAAAATTACTGGCAATAGGGTTACCTTGTTCATCTACTTGGGCATATACCGAGCTTCCCCAATCAACCAATGAAAGCTGCTTGGCTTTTTCATCCCACACCAAGTTAGAGGGTTTAATATCGCCATGCACAATAGGTTGTGGGCTTAATCCATTTTTATGATGGCGTAAATCAAGCAACACATTTCTCAATTTTACCGCTAAGTTCATTATTTTTGCGGCAGATAGCCGCCCTTGCTTAAGTGATACTTTTTCAAGATCTTCACCTATTGCACGAGCCATCATCAAAATGCCCTGTTTTTTAATCCGCTCAAAACCATAAAATTTTGGTATTAGCGGATTATCAATTTGAGACAGCATATACGCTTCGTCTTCAAGGCGATCTCGCACACTTTGTGCCAGCGTTATTCTTGAAAATTTAAACACCCACGGCAGGCCATGTTCATCATCACCCGCAAAAACAAAGCCAAACGCACCAGAGCCAATCATTTCAACATTTTTATAACCAAGTAGTGTTAGCTGTTTAATACAAATGTTAAGCCATTGGCGATGCTTTTTAGCATCACGGTGCGATAACAAATAAACAGACTGTTCTTCGTTAATATAAAAGTTGCGAATTTCTTTTGCTTTCAATGCATGTACTCAAAATAATAAGGTGTAAAAACGCCCTTCGATTATTAGTTTTATATAAAGAGATTACAATAGCTTATAGCTTTGTTTTTATCTGCAGTTATAAATATGATTGATAAAAACATAAATAATAAAAAATATTGCATCCAATATCCTGTTCTGGCCGTTGCTTAATGACATCTAATTAAAGAATAATGATTTAAAGGACTTTAAGCGTGAAGAAACTAGCATTTATAACATTAGGAATTTTACCGTTTAGTTATGCACAAGCAAGCATAGAGAAATTAACCGTTTACGGACACAGAGATAGCCTAATTGGCGAGTCTATTAGTGCCTCAAGCGGTATTATTGGGCAAGGCGAGATTCAACAACGTCCTATGTTAAGAAGTGCAGAATTGTTGGAACTGATCCCAGGTATGGCAGTAACTCAACATAGTGGCTCAGGAAAAGCGAATCAATACTTTATAAGGGGCTTTAATTTAGATCACGGAACAGATTTCGCCACTAATATTGATGGTATGCCAATAAATTTACCTAGCCATGGGCACGGTCAAGGCTATACCGATTTAAATTTTATTATTCCAGAATCTATATCAAGCATTAATTATCAGAAAGGATCTTATAGCGCTACCCAAGGAGACTTTTCATCAGCTGGGAGCGCAAATTTTAATCTTATAGATACACTAACTCATCAACAAGTAAGTCTTAGTATTGGAGAAGATAACTACAAGCGAGCCACAGTACTCGCTTCAACTGATGTTACAAAAGGTAAACTAATGGCCGCAGCTGAGTGGCAAGGATACTCCGGTCCATGGGATGATATTAATGAAGCTGTTAATAAAAAAAACGCACTCCTTCGATATGTTGGCAAAGCATTTAATGGCGATTTTACCCTCAGTGCTATGGCCTATGACAACAGCTGGAATTCAGCTGACCAAATCCCTAAGCGCGCAGTTTCTCAAGGGTTAATTTCTCAGCTTGGCTCTTTAGATACGTCATTAGGTGGCAATTCTAGCCGCTATAGTTTATCGACCGTTTGGCAAGGTGAAAACCTAAAGGTAAATGCATACGCAATAAGTTATGACTTAGATTTATACTCAAATTTTAGCTATTTTTTAAATGATCCTGTTAATGGCGATCAATTTAACCAAAAAGACAGTCGTAAAGTATATGGTGGCGAATTTAATTATCAGTATGATACCAAAATGCTAGCTATTAACATGCAACATACGGCAGGGTTAGCACTTCATCATACCAACATTGATAACGTTGGCTTATATAACACAAAAAAAAGAAAGCGATTATCTACAGTAAGACAAGACGATTTAAATCAAACTAGTTACTCAGCCCATTGGGGATCAAAGCTTTTTTTAAGTACCAATCTAGAAGCAAGCTTAGGTATTCGATACGACTACTATAACGTTGATGTTAATAGCAATATTTCAGCTAATTCGGGTAGTCAAAACGATGATTTAGTGAGTTTAAAAGCTAGTTTAAACTACCAATTTTCCGATTTAGTAGCCACCTATGCTAATTGGGGTCAGTCATTTCATTCAAATGATGCTCGTGGAGCAACAATTAATGTAGACCCTGTTACATTAGATAAATCAGAGCAAGTAGATTTACTGGTAAAAAGTGAAGGCGCTGAAATTGGTTTAAGGTTTGCTGAACCAAAAACATTTAACTTATCGGCTGCATTATGGTGGTTAAACCTCGACTCAGAACTTCTATTTGTTGGCGATGCAGGTAATACAGAGCCTAGTGATGCCTCTGAGCGCTATGGTATAGAAATGAGCGCCTATTATTGGGTTAATAATAGTTTTAGTCTTGATGCTGAAGTATCATTTACCCACTCTCGTTTAAGCATAAATAATGTCAAAAACTATATAGAAGGTGCAGTACCCGTTGTCGCAAGCGCTGGCTTAAATTGGCATTTAACAGAACAATGGCAGTCATCGTTACGTATTCGCCATATAGGTAAACGCACATTAACAAGCGACGGAGAAAAACGCTCGGAGCCATTAACCGTAGTTAATAGCTCTATAAGTTATCAGCAAACTCATTGGCAAGTAGAGTTTGAGTTACTGAATTTATTTAACAGCAGAGACCATGATATTGATTATTATTATTCATCGCGCTTACCTAATGAGCCCATTGATGGCGTTGAAGATAATCACTTTCACCCTATAGAGCCAAGAACTGCCCGATTAAGTTTTAGCTTATTATTTTAAATTCCGCCTCTGACAATAAAAACGAATGAAAATGATTTATAGAGCGAAAATAACAGAAAAAAGTAACTATATCGTTGTTATTTGCTGTTTCACCGTATCCTACTTAACTACAGTAGGCTAAATAAGGTAAAACACCCCTTTAAATTATTCTTAGGTTAAAAAATGAAACGTATTATAAAAGCCTCTTCAATCGCGCTTGCACTGGGTATGTGTATTAATGCACAAGCAGCAGACTTTAATTTTTCTACAAAAGTAGACAGCGACGCAAATACGCTGGTTGTATTTTATAGCCAAGATGGCAGCAACAGCCAATTTAAAACACTTGATAAACAATTTGATGGCCAATTACAACGTGTTATCGATATAGAAAACTTTACTGGCGATTACGCAAAAGTCGCGCAACTTGTCGCGCCTAGTAAAAGTAACTACAGCCGTATTTTGGTTGTAGGTACAGGTAAAGCAGACGAATTAAATAAAGCAAAAGCGGCTAAGTTAGGCGGTAATATTCATGCTCGCCTAGTTAAAGCTAAAGTAGGCACTGCCAGTGTTATTTTTGATGATGTAACGGGTGCAAACGATAACGCTGCACTTGCTGCTAATTTTGCCCACGGTGCAAACCTACGCGATCACCGTTTTGAAAACTACAAAAAAGAACCAAGCACTGAAACAGTTAGCTATACGTTTGATGTTGATAACACCAAGCAAACTCGCAAGCTTTACACTCAATTAGAGAGTATTCAAGCCGGTGTATTTTTAGCACGCGATTTAACATCAGAAGTGGCTACAGAAATGACGCCGGTTGATTTTGCCAATGCAGCAAAAGAATTAGCGTCGTTAGGTGTTACTATCAAAGTGTTAGAGCCTAAAGAGCTAAAAGAGCTTGGCATGGGCGCATTAGAAGCTGTAGGTAGAGGAAGCCAGCAAGGTGCACGTTTAGTGGTAGCTCATTATAAAGGCTCTGACGATGCCCCTATTGCCCTTGTTGGTAAAGGCATTACGTTCGACTCAGGTGGTTATAGCATTAAAACCGGTGCGTCTATTGCACGTATGAAATCAGACATGGCCGGTGCTGCTGCAGTGCTTGGTACTGTAAAAGCAATGGCGTTAGCTAAAGCAGATAAAAACGTAGTAGCTGTTATGGGCATGGCAGCTAATATGGTATCGCAATTTGCTGTAGCTCCTGGCGATGTTGTTCGCACAGCTGAAGGCTTAAGTGTAGAAATTTTAAATACCGATGCTGAAGGTCGTTTAGTACTAAGTGATGCAATGTGGTATGCACGTAAGCACTACAAACCAGAGATCATGATTGATGTTGCAACACTTACCGGTTCAAAAATCCGTGCTGTAGGCAATGAATATGCGGCTGTGTTCTCAGATGACGATACGCTAGTATCGCAACTTACCCTTGCAGGTAAACAAGTAAACGAGAACCTATGGCGCTTACCATTGGGTTATAAAGATATGTTGAAGTCTGACATTGCTGATATAACAAATGTAGGTTCAGGTGGCCCTGGTGCAACCACAGCCGCTACTTTCTTAGAGCATTTTGCTGGTGAAACCCGTTGGGTGCATATTGATATCGCAGGTAATGCATTAGTGAAAAAAGGCAAAGATGAGCTTTCACCAGGGGGAACGGGGTTTGGTGTTCGCTTATTAAGCGAATGGTTATTAGCTAACTAATTGTTTATTAATACTAATAAAAGCGCCAAAGTAGGTTTACTACTTTGGCGCTTTTTGTACGAAAACAGTTTTATAGAGCTCAATACATCACTATTAATAAATCCTTAAAAGTGTGTTTATTATTTGATTTTGTTTGATTTATAATCAAAGATAGAAGGAACAATTAGTAACGAGGTCAAAGGAATGAAAATAACCTACCTGCTCTACAGCATTTTTTATTTAAGCATTTGTTTTCTTTTCTATTTTGAACAGCTCTCCACCATTGCTGCAGCAATTATAGTGCTGTTATCTGCAATTTTTTATATAAAACCAGCAAAATCTGAATCAGCAAATAACAATTCGTCACTAGGTGCCGTGCAGTCGTTCAATAACAAAATTGCACAAAACATTACCAAAGCCACCTCAAAAAATGCCATAGGCGCAGCTGAAGTGTCATTTTATGTTGATAGCTTATCTAAAGAAATAGACGCTTGTTATAACGAGAGTGAAACTGTCGGGCGTGCCACACACGAGCTTTCACAAAATAGTACTGAACTCAGTGACAGCATGATCACTATTAATCAAGCAATGGTACAAACAGCGCAAGCCTCAAGCTCTGCCGATAGCCGCTTACAAACGGCCACCAGCCAAATTGATTCGTTATCAGGCTCTATAGATAAAGTCGCCCAGCAATTAGATTTATTATTAAAAAGTGCCAGTGATATACAAAGCATTACCCAAGTTATTCAAAACATTGCAGAGCAAACCAATCTACTTGCTTTAAATGCAGCCATAGAGGCCGCTCGTGCAGGTGAGCAAGGTCGTGGTTTTGCGGTTGTTGCCGACGAAGTGCGTAACCTTGCAAATAAAACCAATGAAGCAACCAAACAAATTGCTGACATGCTCACAGACATTAACGCCAACAGTATAAAAACCAATGAAGATATGAAGCAGGTTTCACAGCAAAGTATTTCTGTAAAATCAGAGCTTGAAAACGTGACTCAATCCTTTTTAACAATTAACCAAGATATTGGTGCCTCATCTACCGCGCTTGATAGTATGCATCAGTCTGTTTCTGCATTTCAGCATGCAACCACACAAATAAATAGCTCAGTCACTAGCATCAGTAGTTTATTGGGCGAAGTTACTAAAAAAGGCAGTACAATTTCTCAGCAAGCGTCTTCTTTATCGCTGGGATCAGAATCAATATTTAGAGAGCTTGAAAACATAGAGTATGACGCATTCTTTAAACCAATCCTGATATCGGCTAAACACGCCAGTAAAGCAATTGGCGAATGTTTTGAGGGTTGGATCCAAAGCGGAAAAATAACCCAGCAACAACTTTTTTCGCAAAACTATAAACCCATCGAGAATACTAATCCAACCAAGTACACAACCGATTACGATAAACTTACAGATCAATCACTGCCGGCTATTCAAGAACCAATACTGGAAAATAAAGACATAATTTTTGCAGGAGCCGTTGATACAAAGGGCTACTTTCCTACTCATAACAAACGCTATAGCCAAGCCCTAACCGGTAACTTTGAAAAAGATTTAGTAAACAACCGTACTAAACGTATTTTTAATGACCCGACAGGAATTCGCTGTGGTAGCCACACCGAAAGCTTTTTATTACAAACCTATAAACGTGATACCGGTGAAATACTGCATGACCTCTCGGTGCCAATTTATGTAAACGGTAAACATTGGGGCGGGTTTAGAATAGGGTTTAAGAGTACAACTCATTAATTAATATAAAAAGGGAGACACATGGTCTCCCTTTTTATAAATGATGTGTTTATTTTTTAGAAAACAGCATACGTTTAAAGGTATTATCAGCCAAAATGTAATGATGAAATAATGCAGCCGCCGCATGTAAGCCTATTACGTAATAACCAACTTCGCCCGCTGTTTCGTGTATTTCTTTAATGGTTTTACCAAGCTCTTTGTTTTCACTTGCCAATGGAGGCAACTCTAAACCAAAAAACGGGATGGGTTTACCTGCTAAACTCAAAATCAGCCAACCAGCTATAGGCATAGCAAACATAAACACATACAGCGCAATATGAACAAATGTAGCTAATTTATTTTGCCACTTTGCAGGCTCAGGTTGTATGGCAGGTGCTGCACCACCCACTACACGCGCAACTACCCTCACGCTTACTAAAGCTAGCACCGATAAACCCAACATAAAATGCCACATTTTAAAGGCATCACGCGTTTCAGTGCCTTTATCAAATAATTCACGTAGTTCAATACTACCGTACACAGTGACAATTAAAATAAACATCAACCAGTGCAAGGCTATAGAGAGTGTATTGTAATGAGTATCTGTATTTTTAAAATTCATAATACCTCCTAATTAAACGCATTAAAGTTAAAAGCCACTTATGCGTATGAGTACATGTTTACAGGCTAACCTTTACTCACTCACTGCTTAATGATCTAAAACATAAAATGAGTTACTAAGTCAGTTCAATGGTTTAATAATTCTGGAATTTAAGTATTAGTTACAATAACTGCGCAAGCTTAAAATAAACTTAAATAGTAGGCATAAAAAAACGGCAACCTTAAGTTACCGTTTTAAACAATTAACGTGTTTTAAAAATAATAAACAGCAGCAAATTAAAGAGTATCGAGAACGACGAGTGATTTAGACTAGCCAAAGCTTGAAGAATTGGCTCTTATGATGCCTAAAGTCAAGATTTAACCCATTTGGTTTTGATATTATCAAAATAGATCTAATCATGACTTTCCTGTGCGTACAACGCTTCTCTCAGCGGACGCGTTAGCGTTCCGCTGCAGTGACTTGTTATACATTTTTTTTGTGTTTCCTGATTTTTATTCTTATAGTTTCGTACCTCTGAATCTCTTCATTGAGATGAGAAGGCTCTGGCTTTTTGTAGGCATACTTGTCGCTATGGGTGTGCCCTTCCATATATCTACAACATTGAGCGAAACTATCAAGGAGTTCATTTATCAACGTCTCGTCAAAATAGACACTGGAAAGACTATCAACACTTACTCGTTCATTGTATCTCTGGACAACATTTTTGAATAAATCATTAATAACTAATACCTCATAGCAAGTACGTAAAGCGGTGAATCCACTTTTTACCAAAAACTCTCTTTGTTCGGGAGCGCATTCATCATTGTTTGCCCCAGTATAAAGTTTCTTTACAGGTTCAGAATTGCGGTAAACTTTTTCATAAGTTGGGGAATTTCTCAACCAAACTTGTCCAGGCTTTCCATTTCTATTTTCAATCCAGTGACATTCATGCAGAAGGCTCTTATCTGTAGAATAATTGATTAAACTGGAAACAAAGACTAAGTCATGCGTAAAAATGACAACCTGCTTGTTTTTGGAAATAGAAACAAGCCGTTCAGCAATAACACTTTTTCTTTCTTCGTCAAGAGAGTTAACAGGATCGTCAAAAATGATTCCTTTATTGATTGTAGTGATATTGGTTTCTGCAATAAAATCGGCAAGTGAAATTACTTTTTGTTCTCCTTCGCTCAAAATTGCAGAAGGGTCTTTCCCTTTAAGAAAAAGTTGCCGGTTTGATTGCGCGTCTGAGCTTTTTGCATCTATTTCAATTCCGAACTTTCCGTTCAGCTGTTCGCATTCATCATTAAATGCGTTGATATAATCGGTGTTGAAATATTCTTTTGACAAACGCTTTTCTGTTTTGGTTGACTGTGACTTAAAGCTTTGTTTGGTGAATTGATTGGCTTTATTTACCCAAATTAAGTTTTTATTTAGTTTTTCAATATCAGTATATCGGGCTTCTAGCTTCTCTTTATGAGCTAAATATGTTTTTTGTTTTAGCAGTTCTGCTAACTTTCTAGCTTGTTCATCTTCTTTAAACGCTTTAATGTCTTTATCAACCTCTACACTGATGACATCTAATAGACTTAAATCGAGTTGCACTTCAACTTGTGGTAAGTCTTTTTTTGCATTGATGTTTGAAATAAGCGCTTGGCTAATTGTTGCTTGATTTTTTAGTTCTTCTTTGAGCTTTGTTAAATCAGCTTCGAATTTTTCTTTTAACCAAACAGTCAGTGTGTCAGTCTCTGGAAACTGATTAAAGTCTAATTTTTCGTAGCCATCTTTAAATTTAACAAGCTTTTCGTTCGCTATTTTAGCTTCTTGTTCAGCCACACTTTTTATGTATTCCCAATAACTGCGCATCAGGTTTTTAGGTGTATCATCGCTGATTGATTGATGACATAACAAGCAGTTGTCTCCAATTTCAGGATATTCGCGTTCACCTTGAGTTGAAGCAAATTTTTCAGCCGCTTGAATGAATTGTTTCCATTTTGTAGAACCGATATTTTGAACTTTATCGGTTTTAAATTTTTCAATACCTTCTTTTTTGGCGCTGTTTTCTTTTGTTTTGCAATCAGTGATGGCTGATACTACCGCAGCTAACTGCGTTTGATTGAACCATAAATTTAGAGTTTCTAAATTCTTTTTTCGATCTGCCAATTGCGTTTTTATGCTTTGCAATTCTTTGAGTGCTTTATCTTTTTGAGCGAGAGCGACTTTTAAGTCGTCATATTGTTTGTCCAGTTGAGTTTTCTTTGCTTTTTCCTCATCCGTATAAGGCAAGTGTGCTTTTAACTCTTCCAGCTTTGAGTTATGAGAAAGCTGAGTTAAAAAAGATTTAATTTCAGATTCTCCCTGAAAAATATCATCATCGGCAAACGGGTTTGCTATAATTTTTTTCTGAACATCGCTGTAAAGCTTTGCGTTTAATTTTTCTAAAGCTGCATTAAATTCATTGAACAACTGCAAGCCAGCAGGACGGAAACTAAAATCATTTCTTATACTAAGATGCTTCTTAGCAATATCTCCATCAAAAACAGCAAATTGATTAAATATCCCGTTTCCAGTATCGCCAGGATATTTCAATGAAATACTAGTTCCATCTGAAGATAAATTAAATGATGCAGAAATTGGTTTGTGACCTGATTCAATATTGATATTTTGAAGAATGTCTCCCTTATCTTTTGAGTAAAAAGCATTTTTCAAAAGTCGAACATACCCAGACTTTCCTGCGCCATTAGCTCCATAAATAATAGTTAGATTTGGTGTTAATTCAATGGTTTGGTTTTCGGTAAGTGCATTAACCCCTTCAACATTTGTCAGAGAAACAAAGTATAAATTTTCTTTAAAGTCATCAGAAGCATTTGGGTTGTAGGAAATGGAAATTTCGGCCTTGTCGGTTGCTTCTTTAAGACCTAATTTTTCAAGCAAATAAGAATACGAAGTATTTATTATGACATCTGTAATTTCATTGCCTGCTAAGATTTCAGAACATAGATATTTTGCCCAATACGGTTGAGAATTAGCAAACTCTTTAACTTCTGTTTCAAGGGTTTTTACTTCTTCTATTATATTAGCTTCCATATCTCACCAGTTTCTCTGTATAACAGCTTATTGAACACCACTTTGAGGGGGTTATAACACCCCAAAACGGCGTATATTACATTGCTCAATAATTCCACCAAACAACTCTTATGTAAACAAGTTATTACGTATGTTATAAAATTATCGTTGTTAAAATATACCAAAACGACTTTTAATAATGTTATCAGACAAATCACCACACACTGTCTATATACACAGCATCCTTTTAAGTTCAATATCGTTTATTAAATCTCTGTTCCTAACCATGATTAAATTATAATGGTGCGCTTTAAAACAAAAAAAGCACAACCCAAAAGGCTGTGCTTTTTAATCAACTAACACTCATACGTTTATAAACATTAGTTTACAAACGAATACCGCCGTCTATCTCTACTACACGGCCAGTAAAAAAGTCGTTTTCGATAATATACTGAGCAGTATGAGCAATTTCAGCGGTTTCACCTAAGCGCCCTACTGGTGTTACTGCTAGCATGCGCTGTTTAGCTTCTGGCTTCATTACATCGGTCATTGCGGTGCTAATAACACCTGGGGCAATGGCGCCAACGCGAATACCAAAACGGCCAAGCTCTTTAGCCCATGTAGTGGTTAATGCCACAACACCTGCTTTTGAGGCAGCATAGTTAGTTTGGCCAATATTACCCGCACGCGCTACGCTTGACATATTTACAATTACGCCGCCTTTCCCAGATTCAATCATGTGGCTTGCCGCTTCGCGCCCTGCTAAAAATACGCCTGTTAGGTTTACGTCAATCACTGATTGAAATTGTTCAAGCGACATTTTTTTAACCACTTTGCCGTCTTTGGCTTTTATAAACATGCCATCGCGTAAAATGCCGGCGTTATTAATTAATACCCCAATATGACCAAAGTCACTGTTAATGGTATTAAATACGTCTTCAACTTCGCTCTCAACGGTTACATTAGCGCTGTAGCCTTTAATAGTGCCTGTTACGCCTGCTAATGCAGATAGCTGCTCGGTTGCTTCATTTAACTGGGCTTGCGCCATATCAATTAAGGCAATATTAGCGCCCATTAAGGCAAACTTTTGCGCCATTGCAAAACCTAAGCCTTGTGCGCCGCCGGTAATAACTACGGTATTATTTTTTATTTCCACGATACTTTCCTACTTCGAAAACAATTTAAAAATGGCACTAAAATCATCACTGCCTGCACCTTGGTGCTGCATCATAGTGTATAAATTTTTAGCCATTGAGCCCATTGGCGTCAGTGAATTACTCTGCTGAGCCGCTTCCATAGCAAGGCCTAAGTCTTTAGCCATTAAATCAACCATAAAGCCGGGTTTATAGTCGTTACTAGCTGGTGCGGTTTCCATAACACCTGGGCAGGGGTTATAAAGCTCTAACGTCCAGTTACGACCCGAGCTTGCGCTCATTATATCGCTGAGTACTTTTGCATCGAGGCCGTTATTAATTCCCATTTGAATGGCTTCACTGGTGCCTGCCATTAAAATACTCAACAGCATATTGTTACATATTTTAGCAACTTGCCCTGCGCCAATAGCACCGGCATGGAAAATGTTTTTACCCATATCGATTAATACAGTATTGGCTTTATCGAATGCAGCTTGCTCACCACCAACAATAAACGTAAGCGTACCCGCTGTTGCCCCTGCTACACCACCCGATACAGGTGCATCAACAAACGCAATGCCTTGCTCGCCAAGGGCATGGCCTACATCACGAGCCGATTGTGCATCTATGGTTGAACAATCAATCACTAAGGTACTTTTACTCAGTACTTTAATTAAACCCGATTGCTCGTCTGTGCCTAAATAAAGTGATTTAACATGTTTGCTTGCCGGTAGCATGCTAATTAGCACATCAGCCTCGTGCGCACAGTCACTGGCGCTTTGCGCCGCACAAGCCCCATGATTCACAAGCTCTTTAACGGCCTCTGCACTTAAGTCAAAAACGCGCACACTGTGGCCTGCTTTAACTAAGTTTGCTGCCATTGGGCCGCCCATGTTACCTAAACCAATAAATCCTATATTAAGTTTACTCATCGCTTTACCCTTGTAAATTTAGTTGTGAAAAGTACGGCTCTAGCGGATGTTGCTCGCCAAAGCGATTTGCAAAAAAGCTCTCTACTACTTCGCTTGGCACATTAGCTAAGGTTTTAAATTGCCACTGTGGTGTACCGTCTTTATCGATTAGTAAGGCACGTACACCCTCTTGAAACTCGCCCACTTCGCCAGCACGAACCGACATGCCTAATTCCATTTTAAAACAGTCAGCTAAGTTTTTGCCTTTGCTGTGTTTAAGCTGCTCACTCACTAAAGCACAACTTAATGGACAACCATGCGCCAACGATTTTTGTGCACGTTGTAGCCATTTGTCATCTGTGGTTAGGTTTAAAATGTAATCTACCTGCTGCTGTAACGTGTCAAACTCGCCTAACTTTTGAATTAGCGATAAGTTGGCTTTTAAATTGCCTTTAGGCATACGGCTAGAGTTGTTATCTAACTCAATAAGCAAGTTACTTAGCTTATCGTGGTTTAAACTTGCTGTTTTACCCCATTTAGTATTGAGTAACGCTTCAACAAGCTCTGGGTATTTATCGGCATTTACAAAGTGGTCGGCAAGCGATACAAGCTTAGCGTCTTCACAATTTATAGATGCCGAGGTCAGCCCTAAAAACAAACCAACATGGGCGGGCATTTTATGTAAAAAATAACTGCCGCCTACATCAGGGTAAAGCCCAATGGTTTGCTCTGGCATGGCAATGCGTGATGTTTCGGTAACAACACGGTGACTGGCACCGGCCATTAAACCTAAACCGCCGCCCATTACAATACCGTTACCCCAGACTAAAATGGGTTTGTTGTAGCAATGAATTAGGTAATCGAGCTGATACTCTTGAGTAAAAAACTCTTCAACCAATGAGCTCGGTTTACCTTCACTCATTGCTGTGTGCAAGCTCACTACATCGCCACCGGCACAAAATGCTTTTTCACCTGCGCCTTTAAGAACCACTAATGCAATGTTATCGTCTTTGTCCCATTGCTGTAGTTGTGGCTCGAGCAAGCTGATCATCTCAAAATTTAACGCGTTTAATGACTTAGGCGCGTTAAGCGTAGCAAAACCAATGAGTCGGCCATTGTCTGTGGTTACCGTTTCAAATATCACGGCAGCATCAGCTGAATTTAAACGGGTTAATTCACTCATTAGCCATTCACCCAATTAGCTTTGCGTTTTTCTAAAAAGGCGTTCACGCCCTCTTGCTGATCTTCGGTATCAAATAAACCAACAAACAGCTCTCGCTCCAGTGGCAATGCATTCGCCATTGGCTGATGACGCCCTTTTTGAATCAGCGTTTTACATGCAGCAACCGACGATGGGCTTTGCTCTGCCACTTGGTTTGCCAGTTTTAGTGCTGCAGCAAAGCTTTCACCTTGTGCAACTACTTCTTCCACTAAGCCAATTTGCAGCGCTTTATCGGCTTTTAAGCGTTCACCGCATAAAATCATACGTTTTGCCCAGCCTTCACCCACTAGCCATGCTAAGTTTTGCGTTCCACCAGCACAGGGTAATAAACCCACTTTTGCTTCAGGCAATGCCATTTGTGCTTGCTCTTCGGCAATACGAATATCACAAGCAAGCGCTACTTCAAGCCCGCCCCCCATTGCATAACCATTAATAGCTGCAACCGACACGCCTCTAAAATTAGTTAACGCTTCAAACGCTTCACCAAATACACATGACATATCTGCAGCTACACCTTTATCGCCACTGGCAAATACATTTAGGTCGGCACCGGCACTAAAAAACTTCTCGCCTTCACCAGTCAGTACTAATGCATAAATATTTTTATTGGTGTTGAGCTGATTAACTGTGTCTTTAAGCGCCACTAAGGTGTCTTTCGTCCAGGTATTCGCTGGCGGATTCGACATAGTTAAAATAGCTACATGGCCTTCAATAGTTAACTCAATGCTAGGATTTGACATACTAATCTCCTTATAAAACTTCGCTGGCTGATTCGGCTAAGATACGACGCGCAATAATCACGCGCATAATTTCGTTAGTGCCTTCTAAAATTTGATGAACACGTACATCGCGTACGTGGCGTTCAAGTGGGTACTCTTTAATGTAACCGTAGCCACCATGAATTTGCAGCGCATCGTTACACACAGTAAAACCAACATCGGTTGCAAAGCGTTTAGCCATAGCACAATAAGTAGTTTTTTCACTGTCGTTAGTATCAAGTTTAAACGCCGCGAGTCGTACCATTTGGCGCGCTGCTACAAGCTCGGTATTCATATCGGCAATTTTAAATTGTAGCGCTTGAAATGCTGCCAATGGCTTACCAAACTGGGTACGCTCTTTTAAATATTCACGTGCGGTATTAAGTGCCGCTTGTGCAGTACCAATAGAACAAGTTGCAATATTAATACGCCCGCCATCTAAGCCTTGCATGGCAAACTTAAAGCCTTCGCCTTCTTGACCTAATAAGTTTGCAACCGGAATTCGTACATCTTCAAAACTAATTAAGCGTGTTGGTTGTGCGTTCCAACCCATTTTTTCTTCTGCTTTGCCGTACTCAATACCTTTGGCATCTGCTGGTACAACAAACGCTGAAATGCCACTTGGGCCATCAGCCCCTGTACGTGCCATTACCACTAAAATTTCTGTTTCACCGGCGCCAGAAATAAACATTTTTGAGCCGTTAATAACATACTCATCGCCATCCCGAACTGCTTTAGTTTTTAATGACGCAGCATCAGAGCCAGAGCCTGGCTCAGTTAAACAGTACGATGCCAGTAATTCACCCATTACCAATTGCTCAACGTATTTGTCTTTTACTGCATCGGTACCAAAGCTTGCGATCATCCAGGTTGCCATATTATGAATGGTCAGCATAGCCGTAGTAGCTGTACAACCCAGTGCAAGTTGCTCAAAAATAATGCTTGAATCTAAACGAGATAAACCTAAACCACCGGCTTCTTCTGGCGTGTATAAGCCACAAAAACCAAGCTCACCAGCGGCTTTAATGGTGTCTTTTGGGAAAATATGTTCGCGATCCCACTTAGCTGCATGTGGTGCTAGTTCAGATTCTGCGAATTGGCGCGCCGTTTGCGCAAAAGCTTGTTGATCTTCAGATAAGTTAAAGTCCATGGTAGACCTCTTGTTGTGTTTTGTTTGTTGTCGGTGCATCCCATAACGGGAGTTATTAGTGAGGAGCGACAACATTGTGTGTTGTGCCCCTCTTTTTTATTGATTATGCGGTTAAAATGTTACTTAAGATTAATACTCATATTTGGGCCTGAAGCGATATCATCTTCAAACCAGCGAGAAGTAATGGTTTTGGTTTCTGTGTAAAAACGAATACCTTGTTTACCATACGTGTGAGTATCGCCGTAGAATGAGCCTTTCCAACCCGTGAACGAGAAAAATGGTAAAGGCACAGGAATTGGCACATTAATACCCACTTGGCCTACTTCAATTTCGTGTTGGAATTTACGCGCAGCCGCACCACTTGAGGTAAATAGTGAGGTACCGTTGCCGTAAGGGCTTTCGTTAATAAGCGCAATGGCTTCTTCAAGGGTATCAACAAACATACACGCCAATACTGGACCAAAAATCTCTTCTTTGTACAAGTTCATATCTTTGGTTACATCAGTAAATAATGTAGGACCTACCCAGTTACCTTGCTCGTAACCTTCAACGCTAAAGTCAGAGCCATCAATTAAACAGGTAGCGCCTTGTGCTTTACCATCGGCAATCAGTGATAAAATACGTGCTTTTGCAGCAGGCGATGTTTGTGGGCCATAAGCCGCGTCTGCATCATCCCAAACACCTGGGCGTACACCTTCAAAGCCTGCTTTAATTTCATCAACCCAGTCTTTTGCTTGACCAACAAATACCGCCACTGAAATACCCATACAGCGCTGACCTGCCGCACCTACAGAGGCACCCACAAGATTATTAACAACATGCGATTTACTCGCATCAGGCATAATTACCATGTGGTTTTTAGCGCCAACACACGCTTGAACACGTTTTAAGTTTTGTGTGCCTTTAGAGTAAATATAGGCACCTACACCACATGAACCCACAAATGAGATAGCACGTACGGCTTTGTCTTCTAATAAGCGGTCTACTTGTGGTTTAGTACCGTGCACAACTTGTAACACGCCTTTAGGTGCACCGGCTTCAATAAATAGCTCAGCTAAGCGCATAGGAGTAAGTGGATCTTGCTCAGACGGTTTTAAAATAAAGGTGTTACCACACACAATTGCCAGTGGGAACATCCACAATGGGATCATTGCTGGAAAGTTAAATGGTGTAATACCTGCACACACACCCAGTGGTTGCATGTAAGAATACGTATCGATTTTACGCGCTACGTTTTCCATGGTTTCACCCATCATTAACGACGGCGCATTAGCAGCTTGTTCAACTACCTCTATACCACGCCACACATCACCTTTTGCATCTTCAAACGTTTTGCCTAGCTCATGACAAATAATAGTGGCTAGTTCATCATGGTTTTCTTTTAATAGCGCCGCGTATTTCATCATAATGCGCGCACGCTCAGTAATAGGCACATCTTTCCACGTTTTAAATGTTTCGCTTGCTGATGCAATCGCCGCATCCATCTCTGCGTCTGTAGCGCATGGCACTTGCGCGAGCACTTCTTGATTAGCTGGGTTTACAACATCAATTAATTCATTTGACGTTGACTGAACGAACTCGCCGTTAATTAGTAAAGGTACTTGGTGCATAATAAATCCTATTGAGTCAATTTAATTGCCGCAGCGCTGTGATTGTTATAGTTACTACGGCTTTGTTATCAGTTAAAGTGCTTCGACTGCCATAGCAACGGCTTCACCGCCACCTATACACAAAGAGGCAACGCCTTTTTTGAGGCCTCGGTTTTTAAGCGCATGAATAAGTGTTACTAAAATACGTGCGCCACTAGCACCAATTGGGTGGCCTAGTGCACACGCACCACCATTGACGTTTACTTTGCTTTCATCGAGCTTTAATTCGTTAATAGCCAGCATAGTGACCATGGCAAACGCTTCATTAATTTCCCATAAATCAACATCGGCCGTTGTCCAGCCAGCTTTTTCAAGAACGCTGTTCATTGCGCCCACTGGGGCTACGGTAAATTCACTTGGTTTTTGAGAGTGAGTACTGTGAGCAACAATTTTACAAAGTGGTGTTAAACCCTCAGCTTTTGCTTTTGATTCGCTCATTAGTATTAGCGCAGCACCACCATCTGAAATAGACGATGAATTAGCGGCAGTAATAGTGCCGTCTTTTTTAAATGCAGCTCTTAAGCTTGGAATTTTTTCAGGACGTGCGTTGCCAGGTTGCTCATCAATTGAAATCGTGACATCGCCTTTACGCGTTTTAATAGTGTGCGGAGTAATCTCGTTATCAAACCACCCATTGTCTATGGCTGCGTTTGCTTTACTTAATGAACCCAGTGCAAACGTATCCATTTGCTCACGACCAATACCATATTCATCGGCTGTATCTTGAGCAAAGCATCCCATTGCTTTATTGTCGTAGGCGTCTTCTAGGCCATCACTCATCATGTGATCTTTAATTTCGCCATGTCCCATACGCATACCGCCACGGGCTTTAGGAATAAAGTAAGGTGCATTGGTCATGCTTTCCATACCACCAGCGATTGCTGATTCAATAGAACCTGCTTTAATAAGGTCATTCGCTAACATCGCTGCTTTTAATCCAGAGCCACATACTTTATTAATAGTGGTAGCGCCGGTGCTTAGTGCAAGCCCTGCTTTAAGCATTGCTTGACGCGCAGGTGCTTGGCCTAAACCGGCTGGTAATACGCAGCCCATAATTACTTCATCAATTGCATCATTGCTTAAACCCGTTTGAGCAAGTGCGCCTGCAATGGCCGTAGCACCTAATTCGGTAGACTGCGCATCACTTAGTGCGCCCATAAATCCACCCATTGGGGTGCGTTTTGCTGCTACAATTACAACGCTTTCGAAAGACATAAAAGGCTCCATTTTCAATTAACGCAAACATGTTTTATTATGTTTAGCTTAATGTTTAAACTAATCTGATAAATACGAGCATACATAAAATTTACGTTTACGCCAACGTAAATCTAAAATCAACTTTCTAATTAGTGTAAAAACTGTAAAGTTAGCTTGCTAAAAATTTATTACATACTGTCTAACTGGCTTATAACGTTTATAAACACTCAACTTCTGCTGCATTTCCGCTTTTATTTTATACGTCTAAAGTATAACAACCAGATCGCACTTTACCTTTACGTAAACTTCACTTATATTGGAGTTATTCGAATGAGGTAAACATTACAATGAAATCAGATAATCAAACAAACTTTGCAAATTCAGCCAACGAGCCGGCTAAAAACGAACAAACTTTTAGCATTAGTGAATTGGCTAAAGAATTTGATATTACCACCCGCTCTATCCGTTTTTACGAAGACCAAGGGTTAATATCACCAGAGCGCAATGGTCAAACACGTATTTACTCAAAGCGCGACAAGGTACGCCTTAAGCTAATACTGCGCGGTAAACGTTTAGGTTTCACCTTAGCTGAAACAGGTCGTTTGTTTGAACTGTATGATGCTGATAAATCAAGTGCAAAACAGTTAGTTACTATGCTTGACCTTATCAGTGAGAAAAAAGCCGATCTTTCACAACAGATGGATGACATTAAAGTGGTTCTTATGGAACTTGTCACCGCTGAACGTCGCTGTCGCGACACGCTTAGCAAAATAGATGAATAAAATATAATAACGTCATCAACACACAGGAATTAATCATGAGCACTATTTCACTATATAAAGAAATGAACTTTGGCCTTGGCGAAACTGCAGATATGATCCGCAGTCACGTAAACAGCTTTGCCAGTCAAGAAATTGCCCCACTAGCTGAAAAAACTGACCTTGATAATGCGTTCCCCAATGAACTTTGGCCGCAAATGGGTGAAATGGGCGTGCTTGGCATGACCGTGGATGAAGAGTTTGGTGGTGCTGGCTTAGGCTATTTAGAGCACGTTATTGCCATGGAAGAAATTAGCCGTGCAAGTGCCTCTATTGGTTTAAGTTACGGTGCGCATTCTAACCTGTGTGTTAATCAAATAAACCGTAATGGTTCACAAGCACAAAAAGAAAAATACTTACCTAAACTAATTAGTGGCGAGCACATTGGTGCGCTGGCTATGAGTGAACCTAATGCGGGCTCTGATGTTGTTTCTATGAAACTCAAAGCAGAGAAAAAAGGCGATAAGTACATTTTAAACGGTAATAAAATGTGGATCACTAATGGCCCTGACGCAGATACGCTGGTTATTTATGCAAAAACAGATTTAAGCGCCGGTGCTAAAGGGATTACGGCCTTTATTGTAGAAAAAACTTTCCCTGGTTTTTCAACCGCACAAAAGCTCGACAAACTCGGCATGCGTGGTTCAAATACCTGTGAATTGGTATTTGAAAACTGTGAAGTACCCGAAGAAAATATTTTAGGTAACTTAAACGAAGGCGTTAAGGTACTTATGAGTGGCCTTGATTATGAACGTGTTGTTTTAGCGGCCGGCCCACTTGGCATAATGCAAGCGTGTATGGATATTGTGGTGCCTTACATCCATGAGCGTAAGCAATTTGACAGCCCTATTGGTCAATTTCAGTTAATACAAGGCAAAATTGCTGATATGTATACACAAATGAACGCAGCTCGCTCATATGTGTACACAGTAGCAAAAGCATGTGATCGCGGCGAAACCACCCGTAAAGACGCTGCTGGCGCAATTTTATATGCTGCTGAGCTTGCAACTAAAATGGCATTAGACGCAATTCAAATTTTAGGCGGTAATGGTTATATAAATGAATACGCAACAGGTCGCTTGCTGCGTGATGCAAAATTATATGAAATTGGTGCAGGCACCTCAGAAATACGCCGTATGTTAATTGGTCGCGAATTATTCACTGAAAGCCGCTAAGGATTAGTTATGACGATTTTAAAATCGAGCGTTAATCCGCATGATCCAAATTTTGTGCAAAATCACAACAACATGTCGGCGCTAGTGGATGATTTACGCAGTAAAGCAGCAACAATACGTTTAGGCGGTGGTGCTGCTTTAAAAGAGCGCCATGAAGGCCGTGGTAAATTGTTTGTCCGCGACCGTATTACCACTTTGCTAGATGAAGGCTCGCCATTTTTAGAAATATCGCAATTTGCTGCCTTTGGCGTTTATGAACAAGATATTCCTTGTGCCGGTGTGGTTGCAGGTATTGGTCGCGTTAAAGGCGTTGAATGTATGGTGATTGCTAATGATGCTACAGTAAAAGGCGGCACCTATTTCCCGCTGACTGTTAAAAAGCATTTACGCGCTCAAGACATCGCCGAACGTTGTCATTTACCGTGTATTTATTTAGTTGACTCAGGTGGCGCAAACTTACCTGAGCAAGACGACGTATTCCCTGATAAACTGCATTTTGGTCGCATTTTTTACAACCAAGCGCGTATGTCGGGTAAAGGCATTCCACAAATTGCTGTGGTTATGGGGTTATGTACTGCAGGTGGCGCGTATGTTCCTGCTATGGCCGATGAAAGTATTATTGTAAAAGAGCAAGGCACTATCTTTTTAGCTGGTCCGCCGCTGGTAAAAGCTGCCACCGGTGAAGTAGTTACTGCAGAAGAGCTTGGTGGCGCCGATGTACACTGTAAAACATCAGGTGTGGCCGATCATTACGCTGAAAACGATGCTCATGCGTTGTCGATTGCTCGCCAGTGTATTGAACGAATTAACTATTCGCGCCCTACCTCACCATTACTAGAAGAAGTAAAAGCCCCTCGTTATGATATTAACGAACTTTACGGCATTGTCGGTACTGATCTTAAAAAGCCATTTGATGTCCGTGAGGTCATTGCACGTACTGTTGATGACTCATCGTTTGATGAATTTAAACGCTACTTTGGTGAAACACTGGTAACAGGTTTTGCCAGCATTTATGGTCATCCCGTAGGCATAGTAGCCAACAACGGTATTTTATTTAGTGAGTCAGCGCAAAAAGGCGCGCACTTTATTCAATTATGCGCTCAGCGCAACATTCCACTGGTATTTTTACAAAATATTACTGGCTTTATGGTCGGTAAAAAATACGAGTCTGAAGGCATTGCTAAACACGGCGCTAAAATGGTGATGGCGGTATCGTGTGCCGACGTACCCAAATTTACTATTTTAATCGGTGGCTCATACGGTGCAGGTAACTATGGTATGTGTGGCCGCGCATTTGAACCGACCATGATGTGGATGTGGCCAAATGCCCGTATTTCGGTTATGGGTGGAGAACAAGCCGCTGGTGTAATGGCGCAAGTAAAACAAGATGGTTTAGCCCGCAAAGGCGAAAGCATGAGCGAGCAACAAATCAGCGATTTTAAAAAGCCAATCATCGATCAATACGAACAGCAAGGTCATCCTTATTATGCCAGTGCCCGTTTGTGGGATG
This sequence comes from Pseudoalteromonas sp. S1612, assembly GCF_005887175.1. Classification (GTDB taxonomy): domain Bacteria; phylum Pseudomonadota; class Gammaproteobacteria; order Enterobacterales; family Alteromonadaceae; genus Pseudoalteromonas; species Pseudoalteromonas undina. The sequence continues at coordinate 25,810 of NZ_PNDH01000024.1, forward strand.
ATGGCATTATTGACCCTGCTGATACACGCAATGTTCTAGGGCTTGCACTTAGCGCAGCTAAAAATGCTCCTGAGCGTGAATCAAAATTTGGCGTATTTAGAATGTAATGGGAGCTTAAAATGTCAGTAACACTACAAATAACAAAATCTAATGTGGCTGTACTTGTTTTAAGTCGCCCAGAAAAACGCAATGCCTTTAATAGCGACGTTATCCATGAGCTTATTCAATGTATTGAACATGCTAATACGCTCGATATTCGTGCCCTAGTTTTAAAAACTGAGGGTAAACACTTTTCAGCCGGTGCCGATTTAGCCTGGATGAAATCGATGGCAGATAACAACTATAACGATAATTTGGCCGATTCGATGCAGCTGGCTAAGCTAATGCAAGTTTTAGCGCAAAGCCCACACCCTACTATTTGTGCGGTACAAGGCGCAGCATTTGGTGGCGCATTGGGATTAATTGCTTGCTGTGATATTGCGCTCAGCAAAGATGACGCCCAATTTTGTTTAAGTGAAGTTAAATTAGGCTTAATTCCTGCTGTTATTAGCCCTTATGTAATAAAAGCTATTGGTGAGCGCGCTGCTCGTCGTTACTTTTTAACGGCTGAAGTATTTGATGCGCATACGGCCAAACAGCTGGGGCTAGTTCACCAAATTACAGGGAATTTAGACTGTGCACTCGATAACCTACTACAAACGCTGATAGATAATGGCCCGGTAGCGGTTAAAGCAGCTAAAGCGCTTATTAATGATGTGGCAAACAAAGAAATCGATAACGAAATAATTGCGCTCACTGCAGAACGTATAGCCAAAATTCGTGTATCAGACGAAGGTCAAGAAGGTCTAACTGCCTTTTTTGAAAAACGCCCTCCCCAATGGCAACTCTAGGACGCATTATGAACACAGTACACTTACAAAAAATTCTGATTGCTAATCGCGGAGAGATTGCTTGTCGTATTATGCGAACAGCAAAGCAAATGGGCTTGACCACAGTTGCGGTTTATTCAGATGCAGATAAAAACGCTCAACATGTGAAAATGGCTGATGAAGCCTACCATATTGGTGCAGCGCCGAGTAAAGACTCATACCTAGTTGCAGATAAAATACTTAACGTTGCCAAAATGAGTGGCGCCGATTGTATTCACCCTGGTTATGGATTTTTATCTGAAAACAGCGAATTTGCTAATGTTTGTGAAGCCAATAACATTGCCTTTATTGGGCCACCAGCAAGTAGCATAGAAGCTATGGGCTCTAAAACCCGTGCAAAAGAAATTATGGCAGCCGCTAATGTTCCTTTGGTGCCAGGTTATTATGGCGATAAACAAGACCCTAGTTTTTTACAAGCTGAGGCTGAAAAAATTGGCTACCCTGTGCTTATCAAAGCGGCCTTTGGTGGCGGTGGTAAGGGCATGCGTATAGTTTCAAAAGCCAGTGAGTTTATAAGCGCATTAGAAGGTGCTAAACGTGAAGCTACTGCCGGTTTTGGTAATGATCTGGTTTTGCTTGAGCGTTATGTTGACCAACCACGCCATGTTGAAGTGCAAGTATTTGCTGATAACTATGGCAACTGTGTGTATTTAGGTGATCGTGATTGTTCATTGCAGCGTCGGCATCAAAAAGTGATTGAAGAAGCGCCTGCCCCCGGTTTATCAGACTCATTGCGAAAAGAAATGGGCGAAGCCGCGGTAAGATGTGCCCTAGCAATTGACTACCGAGGCGCTGGCACTGTGGAATTTTTACTCTGTGGTGATGAGTTCTTTTTCATGGAAATGAATACTCGCTTGCAAGTAGAGCACCCAGTGAGTGAAATGGTCACCGGCGTTGATTTAGTTAATTGGCAAATTAATGTAGCCAGTGGTTTAGCGTTACCTTTAGCGCAAGCAGATATTCAGCTACAAGGCCACAGCTTTGAAGCACGTATTTACGCTGAAGATCCAAGTAATGACTTTATTCCGTGCTCTGGCACTATTGAGGCACTATATACGCCCGCTAACAGTGAATATGTTCGTATTGATACTGGTATTGCCCAAGGTGATGAAATAAGCCCGTATTACGATCCAATGATTGCCAAACTGATTGTTCATGATGATAACCGCGACCAAGCACTTTCGCGTTTACAACAAGCATTAACACAATTTCATTTAGCCGGATTTAGCACTAATATCAGCTTTTTATATAATTTAGCGATTCATCCACGCTTTAAACAAGGTGCTCCAAGCACCCACTTTATTGCAGAGCAAGGTGAAGCGTTAGTTACTATTGACCCGTCTTTATTACAAACTAGCCGCTTAATTGCAGGTTTTGCGTATTTAGCATCACTTGGTAGTAATACAAGTAGTGCAAATCCATGGCAACAATTACATGGGTTTAGTTTAAATGCGCCGCAACAAGTTAACATTCCATTTAGCGATACCCCCTTAAACGCAATAAAAACCGCGCAGGGCTATAGCATGACCATTAATAACAACACCTTTGAAGTGCAAGGTGAGTTAACTAATGGCTACTGCAACGTATCGATTAATGGCGCTAAACACACTGCGCATGTTAGCCACGTTGATAATGCCATTACTGTAATGAACCAAGCACTGCAAACTAAGTTTGAATGTGTTGATAAACATTTCATCAGCTCACATGAAAATGAGGCATTACCTCTTGCTGCGCCACTTAATGGTACTGTAGTTAAACACTTGTTAGAGGTGGGAAGCACTATTACTAAAGGCGATGCAGTGGTTATAATTGAAGCAATGAAAATGGAATACACGCTTAATGCCCCACATGATGGCGTATTAAAAAGTTACTGTTTTGCTGAGGGTGAACTGGTAAGCCATGGCGCTTTACTGGCCATAGTTGAAGACACAACTGCAGAGGAACCCGCTTAATATGAGTTCATTATTACCTAAAGCAGTGCGCATTGTTGAAGTGGGCGCCAGAGATGGACTTCAAAATGAAGCCGCTGTAGAAACTGCTGATAAAATAACGCTTATTAACGCACTCGCCGCTGCAGGCATAAAAGACATAGAAGCTGGTGCGTTTGTCTCACCTAAATGGGTGCCACAAATGGCAGACTCTAGTGAAGTAATAAGCGCACTTAATTTACCTGAGGTTAATCTCAGTGCCCTTACCCCTAATTTAAAAGGGGCAGAGGCAGCAGATGCTGTAGGTATTAAAGAATTTGCAATATTTACCGCAGCGAGCGAAGCATTTTGCCAAAAAAATATTAACTGCTCTATTGAGCAAAGTTTGGCGCGTTTTAGTGAAGTTATGGCTTTTGCAAAGGCGCATAACATTCGCGTACGCGGTTATGTAAGTTGTGTGTTAGGTTGCCCGTATGAGGGAGATGTTGACCCTCATACTGTACTGGCTGTTGCTGCTAAACTCTTAAAAATGGGCTGTTATGAAATTAGCCTAGGTGACACCATAGGTGTTGGCACACCCGCTAAAGTAATAGAGCTACTTACATTGCTACTTAAACATATTGATAAATCTAAACTTGCTGTACATTTTCATGACACATACGGGCAAGCGCTCACAAATATTTACGCTGCGCTAAACCTTGGTATAGCAACGGTTGACAGTGCTGTTGCCGGCCTTGGTGGCTGCCCATATGCCAAAGGCGCGTCAGGAAATGTTGCCACCGAAGATGTTGTATACTTACTGCAAGGACTTGGCATTGAGCATGGAATTGATTTACAAAGGCTTGCTGAGGCAGGTTGGCAAATTACGAGTGCACTGAACAAACAACCTGCTAGCAAGGTTTCTGCAGCATTACACGCACAATAATTAAATAGCACAGAATGAGGAGTGACTCATGGCCGGTTTTGATAAAGTAGTTTCTAGTTATGAAGCTGCAATGGAAGGTTTAAAAGACGGCGATACAATAATAGCCGGTGGTTTTGGCTTATGTGGTATCCCTGAGGGTCTAATTGCCCAAATTAAAAAAATGCAAACTAAAGAATTAACCGTTGTTTCCAATAACTGTGGTGTTGATGACTTTGGTTTAGGGCTGTTACTGCACGACAAGCAAATTAAAAAAGTGGTCGCCTCATACGTTGGCGAAAATGCCTTGTTTGAACAGCAGCTACTCAGTGGCGAGATTGATGTAGAACTTACGCCACAAGGTACTCTTGCTGAAAAAATGCGTGCTGGTGGTGCAGGAATACCTGCTTTTTACACAGCCACAGGTTATGGCACACCGGTTGCTGAGAGTAAAGAAGTAAAAGAGTTTAACGGTCGCCCTTATATTTTAGAAGAGTCAATTACCGGTGAATTCGCTATTGTAAAAGCATGGAAAGCGGATCGCTACGGCAACTTAGTATTTCGTCATACAGCCATGAACTTCAATCCAATGGCGGCTACTGCGGGTAAAATTACCGTTGCAGAAGTAGAAGAAATTGTTGAGCCAGGCGAACTGGAGCCAAGCCAAATACATACGCCAGGAATTTTTGTTAACCGCGTTATAAAAGGTAACTTTGAAAAACGCATTGAACGTGTTACCACACGAGATTAAGCAGGAGCACTAACAATGGCATTATCACGTGAACAAGTCGCAATGCGCGTAGCTCAAGAGTTACAAGATGGGTTTTATGTTAATTTGGGCATTGGTATTCCGACACTCGTCGCAAACTATGTACCCGATGGCATAGAAGTTATGCTACAGTCCGAAAATGGTCTTTTAGGCATGGGCGAATACCCTACTAAAGCCACTGTTGATGCGGATATGATCAACGCAGGTAAAGAAACCGTGACGGCAGCTACCGGTGCAGCTATATTTAATAGTGCAGATAGTTTTGCCATGATACGGGGTGGTCATGTAGACTTAACCGTTCTGGGCGCGTTTGAGGTAGACCAAAACGGTTCTATAGCCTCATGGATGATCCCTAAAAAATTAATTAAAGGCATGGGCGGAGCGATGGATTTAGTCGCAGGTGCAAAAAACATTATTGTTACCATGACCCATGCCAGTAAACACGGCGACTCTAAGTTATTAGAAAGCTGTACGTTACCGCTAACGGGCGTTAACTGTGTAAAAAAAATAGTTACTGATTTAGCCGTTCTAGAAGTAAAAGACGGCGCATTTCATTTACTAGAACGCGCACCAGGCGTATCAGTTGATGAAATTATTAGCAAAACGGCAGGTAAATTGCTTGTTAATGGTGATATTCCTGAGATGGTGTTTTAAACCACTCATAATTTCACTCTGTACCGACCTCATTCCCAGTGCCAATGGCGCTGAGTTACCCAAAATCCCTCGTAAGAGGGATTTTTTTTGTCTATATTTTAGTTTTTGCACTATAGTGACAATTTAACGCACCACTTAGGTGAATTCGACCTAATAAAATAAATAAATTGCTGATATAGTTAGTTTTTATTTTTGGTTTAATTATTGCCTATTACTAGGCGATTGAAATAACTTTATACTGGATACCATGCAAACACCTATTCGCGGCCTTCGCTCTTTTTGTTTTGCCGCAAAAAGCTTAAGTTTTAAACATGCTGCTAAAGAGCTTTACTTAACGCCCTCGGCTGTAAGCCACCAAATTAAACAGCTAGAAGAGCAGCTAGGCATTGATTTATTTCAAAGACAAACTCGATCTATTAGTTTAACGCCTGCAGGTAAAAACTTTTTTGAAGCAATTTATCCAATTATAAATATGCTAGAGAGCACCATTAATGAATTTAGTCAGTTACAACAAAATGTAAACTTAACCATTACCCTGCCCGAATTTTTTGCCAGTGAATTGTTAATGCCTAAGCTCAGTGAATGGACCAGCGAGCACCCTAATATTAATTTACACATGGATACCCTCAAAACGCGCAAAGAACTAACTCGCCAAAGTGATTTATCTATAATTTTATCTTCAAGTAAACCGCTTGATGGACTGGCTACTGAGTTATTTAATTTAGAATATATTCCAGCGTGTAATAAAAAACTACTTGAACAATGGCAAAACGATCATTGCCAAGCGCTTAATCAAGTACCCCTTATTGTGCATAAAGCACGGCCTTGGGCTTGGCATCAGTGGGCAGAAAAAGTTGGGATTGATGACTTTTCACCAACACAAATTATTCAAATAGATAGTATGTTTGGTGTAGCAAGAGCGGCGCAGCAAGGAATGGGCATTGCACTTATTCCTCTGCCAATTAGCCAAAGCTGGCTGGATGAGCAATGGCTTTATAAACTGTTTGAACAACCCCTTACCACCAAAGATAAATACTACTTGGTACAACACGGCTCTAGTACGGCAAACCACCCGCTCGACTTGTTTGCCAAGTGGGTAATTAACACCTTCAGACAAACAAAGTGACTATTCATTAAACGCCCTTTTATGGGCGTTTAATTATTTACGACATTTTTAAAATATTTTTTTCGTGTCTCACACAAACCTCTAAAAATAAAATATAACCAGCATTATCAACTACTTGAGAAACTTCTTATTGACTGGATTTATAGATTAGTTTTTTTCACTTATTAGTTTTGTTTTTATCGCTTGTCGAAATTGAGTAAAAGCTCTAAAGTTAACTCAACAAATCAGCAACGACCAAAAATAATAAAACGCGTTACTGAAACCAAATTTAATTAGTTTGTAACAACGAGCTAGTAAAAAAGAATCTTTATTGTGTGTGA
>NZ_PNDH01000025.1:0-50796 GCF_005887175.1 Pseudoalteromonas sp. S1612
CAAAGAGTAAATTGCCCCTAGGCAGAACCCTTCGGGCAGCCCCTGTTTGGCATTGATGCTGCGTTATCGCTTATTTATGGGGAATAACCACACTACATAGGCTCTGCCTTGCCTAAATACCAAACAGACTGCTGCAAATATAACCTTGAAAGGTCAACAGACCCTATTCGAGTGATTAAGCAACAATGTTGTTTGGCTCTTTATTTATAGGCAGTGCTTGCTTAACCCTTAATTATGGCAACGAGCAGTTATTTTCAGCCAATGGAGATGCCAGCGAGACTTCAGGTTGCCAAATTCGCTGCCAAATATTACCGGCATTACTAAAACTAGGGCGCTGAGAGCGTCGCTCAAAACTACCCACTTTAATACCCGAGTCAGCTTGCTCACCTACCACAAAGTTAAATACGTATTGGCATTCCATACCCATTCTTAAATCTGACAAAATCACGTTATCGGTTTGCTGGCGAATAGAATAAAACCCTTTTGTAAACCATTGTAGCCTTTGTATGCCCCATTGGTTGTCAATAGGCTTAATTAAAGACGGTGTTGTATTGTAGGCATTTAAGGTTACATCACTGGGCGAGTCAAACACGGAGGCATAACCCTCGTAGTAGTGACCGTCAGACATCACTACTACACGCCAAAGTAAAGTAGTGAGCGGGGCAGGCGTACTAATATAGCCGGTTGCGTCAATATCGCGATTGTTCAGTGCTGTTTTTACCTTGTCGTCAATATTGAGTTTAAACACAAAGGCAAGGCATAAATACGCTGTGCTTAGGCTAAGTGTAATTGCATTGATTTTATAGGCTTTACTTGTGCTTATTTTAGGTAATAAAGTAAAAGCTAAACCAATTAATAACGGTAAGGTGTAAAGGGGGTCAATAATAAAAATGCTGGATACCGCAAAAGGGTATTCACTTAAGGGCCACATTAGCTGAGTACCATAAACGGTGAGTGAATCTAATAAAGCATGTGTTGATAAGCACAAAAAAACTAACCAAAACCAACGAGCTTTATAAGCCTGCATGCCTGTGTGTATTTTTAATATTAGCCACACAATCAGCGGGCTTATTAATAAATGCACAAATAAAGAATGGCTAAAACCGCGATGATAGGTAAATGCCTCTACACTGCCGCCATAGGGTAAAAATACATCTAGATCGGGTAAAGTGCCTAAAATAGCGCCCCACGCAACAGCTTTTCTACCTACTTTATTGCCTAGTACCGCGTAGCCTACGGCACTGCCTAATGCGACTTGTGTTAAAGAATCCATACTACCTCATCCAAATAATGCAACTGCAGTGTTTATACTCAGCTTAATCTTAAAACCGTCAATAATGTAAATTATTTCATTAAGTTGCTCTTTAAACTCAATTTAAAAGCGATTTATAAACTTAGTCGCGGTTGTATAAAATCTAAAAACGCAACGATACGGGAAGAAACCGCCCCATTTTTGTAATAAACGCCATAAATAGATTCTCGATTATTTGGGCTACTTACGCTGTGAGGTAAAACTTCTATTAATCGTTTTTTGGCTAAATCTTCTGCAATCATAAATTGTGAGAGAAGTGCTATGCCTTGATCAGCAATACATAAATGCCTAATGGTTTCGCCGCTGCTAGCCCTTAAATCAAAGTGCAGTGATTGCTGATGCTTCAAGGGCCATTGATTAAGAGTATTGGGCTCACTGAAGCCAATTAGGTTATGGTTTTTAAGATCTGAAATCTGCTGTAACGGTGGCGCATTTTTTAAATAATCAGCGCTTGCGACCAATTTTAATTTACTTTGGCCTAATTTTCGCGCGTGCAGGTTTGAATCTTTTAAGTCTCCAATGCGAATAGCTAAATCTGTTTTGCGCTCAAGTAAATCAATAATATTGTCGTGTGAGGTAATATCGAGCGTGATTTGCGGGTATTGCTTTTTAAACTCATTAACTAGTGGCGCTAGTTGATGCAAAACAAAAGGGCTTGCTGCATCTATACGCAAGTGCCCGCTAGGTGCTTGCTTTAGTAGCTTTATTGTTTCTTCCCCTAAGAGCAGCGTGTTTAAAGCCTTTCGCGCATATTCTATGTATATATGCCCTTCCTCGGTCAGTTCTAAGCGCCGAGTTGTTCTGTTTAGTAATGTGCAGTTTAGCCTACTTTCGAGGCGAGATAGCGCTCTTGAAACCTTAGCTACATTTAAATCGAGTAAACTAGCCGCACCGGAAAAACTGCCACAATCAACAATGGTAATAAACATTTCTAGATCTTCAGTTTTAGCTTGAACAGGCATAAATTCACTCATTTATATTTGCAAAATAAACAAAAGTATTTTGCCATTTATGCTATTTATTGCAAAGGAGTTTTTACTCACACTATGCATCTATTTTAAAAATGAGGATGTATTTATGCCATTGGCTTTATGGGCGCTTACCTTAAGCGCATTTGCAATTGGAACAACCGAGTTTGTTATAGTGGGTTTAGTGCCAACTATTGCAAACGATTTAGGCGTGAGCTTACCATCAGCAGGCTTACTAGTGAGCTTATATGCAGTTGGTGTAGCTATTGGCGCACCGGTACTCACTGCATTAACGGGTCGCTGGAACCGAAAAGTGGTACTTATAAGTCTTATGGGCTTATTTGTTATGGGTAATTTATTAGCTTGGCAAGCGCCGAGTTACGAAACACTAATACTGGCACGCATACTAACAGGCTTAGCTCATGGTGTATTTTTCTCTATTGGATCAATGATAGCAACAAGCTTGGTAAGTAAAGACAAAGAGGCGAGCGCTATTGCAATTATGTTTACCGGCCTTACGGTAGCGCTTGTAACGGGTGTGCCATTAGGAACATGGATTGGCCAGCACTTTGGCTGGCGTGCAACGTTTTTAGTGGTTTCGGCATTAGGTTTAATTGCGCTAATTGGCAGCGCTATTTTAGTACCAAAAAACTTAAAGCAGTCTATTCCGGCGACGTTTAAAGAGCAGCTACAGGTTATTGTTAAGCCGCGCTTATTGCTCGTTTATTTAATGACTATATTAGGCTACGGCGGTACGTTCACCGCGTTTACTTATTTAGCGCCTATATTAGAGCAGCAAACTGGCTTTGCACCATCCGTTATTGGTTTAATAATGCTGGTTTATGGTGTGTCGGTGGCTGTTGGTAATATATGGGGCGGAAAATTAGCCGACAAGCGAGGCCCAATTAGTGCACTGAGTATTATATTTAGCGCGTTAACAATTATTTTATTGGCTTTCACCTTTGCTATGGAATCAAAAGTAGCCGCAGTGCTGACTATTTTAATATGGGGGGCATTTGCATTTGGTAATGTACCAGGATTGCAGCTTTATGTAGTAAAACAGGCAAAAAAGCACACTCCTAATGCGGTAGATGTCGCATCGGGCTTAAACATCGCGGCGTTTAATATTGGAATAGCCTTAGGCTCTGTTACAGGGGGGCTTGTAGTCGAGCATATGGAACTAAAAGATACCGCATGGATTGGGGCCGTTGTTTCATTACTGGCTTTAATAGTCACTCGATACAGTGGCAGGCTAGATAAACATAATGTTCAGGCTAAATAAAGCCGAACTCATATAGGTTAGTCTTGAAATAAAAATTAATGACCTCAGTATTCACATGAGGTCAAAATTTTAAATCAAAAAAAGTAATAGGTGTATTTAGTAAACGCGTCGTTTGAATTTTAAACCTATTATTAAACAAGGATAAAGCTATGACACAACGTGTAATTGAAATGCCAGATTTAGGTATGGGTACTTTTCGTTTAGAAGGTAAAACAGCTTATGAATCTGTAAAAATGGCGTTAGAAGTTGGATTTCGCCACATTGATACCGCGCAAATATATGGCAATGAAGAGCAAGTTGGCCAAGCAATTAAAGACAGCAATATTCCTCGTGAAGAATTATTTATAACCACCAAAGTATGGAATAACAAGCTCAACAAAGCTGACTTTGTTGACAGTGTTAAAACATCTTTAGAGAAGCTACAGCTTGATTATGTCGACTTATTGTTAATTCATTGGCCAGCGCCCGCAAATAATGAACCCATGAGTGAATATTTAACCGAGCTACTATTAACAAAAAAGCTGGGGTTAACTAAACATATTGGTGTATCTAACTTCACCATTGCCAGCTTAAATGAGGCAATGCAAACCTTAGATCCTCGCGAAATATTCACTAATCAAATTGAGGTACATCCATATTTAACCAACACTAAACTGCGCTCTTTTTGCGATCAACATAAAATTCATGTTACCGCCTATATGCCATTTGTTGTGGGTAAGGTATTAACAGATCAAACCATTATTGATATTGCTAACAAGCACGATGCAACGCCAGCGCAAGTGGTTATTGCATGGGAAAATGCCAATGGCATGACCACTATTCCATCATCGACTAAGCGTAAAAACCTAGAAGATAACTTTAACGACAAAGTTAAACTTGATGATGAAGACATAGCACGTATAGATGGCCTTGACTGCAACGACCGCCAAGCATCGCCAGACTTTGCACCGCAGTGGGATCAATAACCAAAGAGCTAAAGCTAAAACAGGTGCAGTAAAGCTGCACCTTTATTTTTTAAACAAGGAACACCCATGTTAACGGTAATTGCCACACTATCGAGCGAAAATAGCGATGCAGAGCGCCTTTTAACCGAGCTCGAAAACTTACAACAGTATTCGCGGCAAGAAGTAGGCTGCCTGCGTTACGAGCTATCAGTTAAAAACGATGCTGAGCAAACTAGCTATTTAGTGAGTGAGCAATGGGCGTCTAATGAGCATTTTGAAGCCCATAAAAACGCACCACACTTTAAAGCGTTTGGTGATGCAGTAGGTGAATTTATTACCTCTATTAATATTGATGTGTATAAAACTATTGGTTAAATGACTCTCAGTTAATAGCAAAGCAGGAGCTGTAACTTACAGCTCTTTTTTTGAAATATCATCTCCAAATACCCCCTTCAAATATCATCCTTTCTCCGCTGTTCTTTTAAACCCAAAGCCGTTTATAAAGGCGATTTCATAATAGTTATCTTTAATAAGACACTGCTGTTTGCATCGGTAGTACAGGGTTGCCTGATATTACTGATTACACCCTTTTTGGTATAATTTTGCATAATCATAAACAGGTTAGGAGATAACTAGTTGTTTACAAATATTCTTTGATGGTTAATATAAATACAAAAGGAATGTATGGACATTTGACGGTTTATAAACCGATAGATGTCGTAGACTAAATTGTTATGTTCTACGGAGGAAAAATGATTAATATTGGTAGAAATGGCATCCAAATAGATCAAGAGCCAAACAGTTGTCCTGTTTGCAATCATTTAGTATCTCCAAACAGAACTGAGATATTTAAAGAAATTAATACAGAGAATTCGAATTGGAGTCGATATTTAGAGGGACTATACGAATGTCCATCACTTAAATGTGGGCATCTGTTTCTTGCTCACTTTGAGAGAAAGTCTAAAAGTAAAGGTGCAAGAGATGGCTATTTTACTTATACGCATTCGACACCTAATCTCTTTAAAACAGTTGAGTTTGATGAAAGAATAGCCACTATATCCCCAAGTTTTGTTGAAATATTCAACCAATCAACAAATGCAGAGCAAGCTGGGTTGAGTGAAGTTTGTGGTATGGGCTATCGAAAAGCACTTGAGTTCCTGATAAAAGATTACTGTGTATCATCACAAACTGATGATGCTGAAAAGATCAGGAAAATGATGTTGATGCAATGCATTAATCAATATATCACTGACATAAATGTCAAAGAATGTGCCACTCGTGCAGTTTGGTTGGGCAACGATGAAACACACTATCAACGCAAGTGGAAAGACAAAGATATTGGTGATCTTAAACTGTTGATCAACTTAGTAATTCACTGGGTCGTTAGCAGCCTAATGACTCAAGAGTATATGCAGTCGATGCAACGAACATAAAAAACGCATCAAAAATCGCCCTACGGGCTGGGCTTCGCTGACGCTCCGCCTTTTATGTGAGCGTTATAACAAAATTAACAAGACACCCATTTTTAATTTTGTACCTTCTATGTTTCAAACTAGATTTTGTTCAGTGCAGATAGGAAATTAACACATTAACAGGACTCCCATCTTTAATTTTAAGACAGAAGCAGAATGGTGGAAAATGAAGATTATCTCTAGATTTCTAAGCAAGACCGAAAGAGTAGAGTATTATTTTGCAATCATGTCAGACCATATGGAGCGTCCGTTTATTTTAGGTGCGCAAAGTGTTGATCCAAAGCTTCCTTCAATTGCTCAGTGGGGGGCATCTTCAAGATTTGGACTTGATAGTCTTGATACCATTGAAGGAAAGTTATGGAAAGATTGGCGCTCTTCTTTAGAAATGCTTGGTGCCTCATGGGTAATACCAATTATTGAAGAGTCAGTAATAAAAGATGATGTATCTCATGCGGTTAATGAAATCATATCTAAATCGTAAATCTGCAATTAACAAGGCTTAGTTGTCGGACTGTTTGTCTCGTTGCACTAAAAAATAAGCCGCAAAGCACAGTGTTGGCATTGCTTAATAAAACCAACAATCCATACATAGCTAAATCCCCCAGCCAAACACTACCCTTTATTTAATCGATAAGTCGTATTTTAAAATAAGGGCATCAATATAGCGGCTTCGTAATGTGAGTTGCTTTTCGTGATCGGCGCCATGGCTAAGGGCTTTATTTAAAAGCTTCATGGCAGGGTGAATGCGGGTGCGCTCATCTTTATCTAAACTGGCTTTGCTGCGCAGTTCGGTTATATCGTCTACTAATAATCTGCCAATATCCACAGCCACAATTTCATCAATTAAGCCATTTTGGGTGAGCACCCCATATTTGCTGCATAAAAATTGTTGCCATACTTGCTGTAAATGTTCTTCTATTTCACAGCCAAACAGCTCTTCGTTAAATATAAAGCCTTGCTGTGCAAGCTTAGCTAAGCATTGGGTATAGTGCTGGGCAAACAAATTAAACGCTTGATTAGATGACTCAATTTTTTGTTTTATAACTCCTTGCCCCCAGTTTACGCAGCCACGGGGATAGTAATCGTCGTATTCTTCACACTCATACAAGCCTGAATAAGAGCTGCAACTCATCTGGTTTTTAATGCAATAACTCGGCTTAGGAAAAATGCTTTGAGCTTGCCAATCTTCAAGGGTTTTAGTGTCTATGTTGAGTGCTTGGCATAACTCATCAGTGTGATAAAAGTGAGTGCTTAAATAGTCAGATAAACGCATAGTGGCTCGCTTAATAGTAAAAAATAAAATACTGTTTATTTATACAGTTGTTTATTTTGTATCATCAAACCCAATAACACAAGCCATTTTATAATTAAATACTGGCTATCACTGCAAATAGCGCGGTAAATATGGTATAAATAGGCCAAGTATTAATAACAATGATTTTTTTATGCGCACCCTAGAACAAATTAAACAAGCAAGCCTTATTACTGCAATTAAAACACCTTACTTAGCCAATGGTGAGATCGATCTTGCAAAGTATGATGAACTCGTTGAAATACAAATTGCAGCGGGTGTTGACGGCATAGTTGTTGGTGGCACCACCGGTGAAGGCCAGTTAATGAACTGGGAAGAGCACTTAATGCTAATTGCGCACAGTGCTAATAAATTTGGTGATAAATTATTGATTGTAGGTAACACCGGTAGTAATAATACGCGCGAAGCAATTAAGGCAACTAAATATGGTTTTGCCAGCGGCATGCATGCCTCATTGCAAATTAACCCTTACTACGGGCGCACATCAATTGCCGGTGTTAAAGAACACTTTAAACGTGTGCTTGATATTGGTCCGGCGTTTATTTACAACGTAGCAGGGCGCACAGGTCAAGACCTCACCCCTGATATTATTGAACCACTGGCACAACATGAGCACTTTATTGGTGTTAAAGAATGTGGTGGCAATGAGCGTATAGCGCACTATGAACAACAAGGTATTGCGTGTTGGTCTGGTAATGATGACGAAGCACACGATGCACGCCATATCCATAAAGCACATGGTGTTATTTCAGTTACGTCTAACCTGATCCCGGGTTTGTTCCGTCAATTAATGGATAGTAAAAATGATGCGCTTAATAACTCATTACAACCATTAATGAACTGGCTGTTTTGCGAGCCCAACCCAATTGCGATTAACACTGCGATGATCATGACCGGCGCGGTAAAACCTGTGTTTAGAATGCCTTACGTGCCGCTTAACGATGAGCAACAGCAACAAGGTGAAACGCTAATTAATCAGCTTAATGAGCAAGACTTTGTCGGTAGTCGAGCGCAGTGTGTAGATATTAGTAAGGTTTTGATTTTATCTTAAACTGTTAGATTATTTACTAAATACTAAATTTTCAAAGCAGCCTACTGTAAACACAGAGGCTGCTTTTTTATATCACTGCCAATAGTAGTTGAGTTTAAGCTGCCACATAGCTGAATTGGCATGTGTTACCGCTAATCTAATATCAATATCTTGGCTAATAGGCACTGCCAGTTCTAGTTTGGTTTGCGCTGGGTTTTTAGCATTTAAGAATGACTTTTCATAGGATGCTCTGAGTTTAATACCTGAGTCAGTACCAGTAATAATCCCCACCTCTACCGACGAATCATAAAAGTGGCTATTTTTAGCTAAATCACCCAAGTAACCATTAACTAAGCTATAGGCTAAGGTGTTGTTGCTAAATTGCCAAGCTTGTCCGGCTCCCCCCATAACAAAACTACGTTTACAGGTTCTGCACAGTGCTGGTTGTCTGTCGAATCCAACATTGATTTTCCATGACCACTTAGATTCATTAGCCCAAGACAATTGGCTTGGATTGAATGACTCCAAATCTAATAAATGAATTTTGTTTATGTAAGTTTCGCCATCTGTAAACATCAGCTCGGTATCTAACATTTCTAAATTAGAAAATGGAATGCGGGCAATATCAGAGGCAAGGGTATCAAAATAGCTCAGCCTAAAACCCAGAGTGTACTGTGTTTGCTCAGCCGTGTGCATCGCAGAAATTGAGCTGTTAGAGGGCTTTTGGCCTTTATGCGGAGGCTGCTGGGTAAATTGAAATTTAACTTTGTTTTCGCCCATTGGTAGCTTTAAGCGCGCTTTGATTAGCGTATTTTTTAACTCACTTATTTTTACAGGAGTTTGCTTTTGAATTTGTTTCACTTGTACAAGTTCAAATAAAGCGCCAATAATGGCTTTTTGAGACTGCACTGGCAAAGCTAAAAACGATTCGTTTTTAAGTACTGCTGATTCGGCAAAGATTTGTTTGGCAAAGCTGAGCTCTTTTTCACTTAAAGATTGCACATATTTTGAAAATACAGTGTCGCGCGAGGGAGTAAATGTGATGTTTTTAACCGCTGATTGCCCTTGGTAAGTGGCCGAGTTTAACCTTGAAAAAATAGTGGCAGGTATTACCCAAGGAGAGCTTTCGCTAGTTAGTTGATCGCCAATAATCAACTCAACAATCTGTGCGAGATGAAACGCGCAGTTTTCATCGGCAAAGTAATAATCAAATTCAGTGCCTAAAATCTCCCATAAGTGATTAGCAATAAAAGCCACATCGCGCTCGTTTAGATTTAGGGTATATTCCCATAAATCTCTTAACTCTATTTCGCCGTAATTATGCTGGTGGCGGTAAAATAGTTGATCTGAAAAACCAGCTTTATAACCACCAAATAAGCCTTTAAGAATATAAACTATGCCGTTTTCATTGTCAGGAACATGTGCGCCATAGTTAATACTGTAATCTAATAATTTGTTTTTTGATTCGGTTGAGCGATTAAGTTTAAGTAATAAATGACCATATAACGATGCGGGGTTACTCATATAACCAGAGGCAAATACTAAACTAACAGAGTGAATTGCTTGCTGCTCTCGCCATTGCTGTAACTTTGGACACTCTGCAGCTGGCATTGAAAAGGTTAAACCTTGCTTTTTAAGCCATTGGTAACGCGCAGGGTAGCGACATTGTGTTAAGGGCTGGTTATTAAAAGCATAGATTGTTGCTTTTAATTCGGCAACCGGATCATTACGTCCGTTATCTGCGATAAAAAAGGATGCGTTAGTAATATAACTAATAGTAGTTGGTTGATTTTTGTAATGCCCTAATTTCAACCATATTGGGTGTTTTGCTAAAACAGAGATAGATTGCGTGGCAGAACTTGAGAAAGATATTAATAAAAAAACGCTAATTAAATAAAATAAAGGTTTCATTGTTTAACCAAAAAAAAGGGCTGTTAAGCCCTTTAATTATTAGATTGCAGCGCATTGAGATGAAAAGTTAGTGGTAATTTTACCTTCAACTAATTCATAAAATGCTTGTGCATTGTCTATTGGTGCGTTTGCGTAATCGCTGCGTACCGAAGTGATAATTTGTTGATGAGCAGTTACATCACAACCACGTACGTTAAGCATTGCAGAGATATACTCACCTTCACCCTGTGCTATTTCTTGTTCTAATACAGGAAAAGTTTGTTGAATAAACTGCGCTGTTTTTACGTTAGCGCCTTCACAGCTCTCTACTGAAGAAATGTTAGACGATACCGCCGTTGTTCCTAAATCCCAAATAATATTAGAGATTGCTGCCGCAACGCCATTGTCTGGGAAAACCATTGCACCAATACCACATTGTTGCCATGGGTTGATGCCACTTTTTGCTTGTGACGGCATTGAAACGAACGCGCTTACTAGTACCGCAGCAGTTAAACATCTTTTTATCATTATTAATTTCCTTTAATTTATATACACCCCACAAAACGGGCGAAGAAGTTTACCTGTTTTGGTTATTTAAATGCAAATAGTTATGTAACACAATGTAAAATAACGGTGTAAAATTTATAAAAGTGCAATAAAGGCGTGAATTAACGGGAATAAATCTTGCGAGTTAATACAATTTAGCTAACTTAAACAACAGCTGATAATCGCTAATTATCCTGCATTTTATAAATTAGCGGTTTCTGTTGTTTAAAACTAACTGTTTAAGCGATTTTACTGTATAATTTGCGACCCTTGATAATGTGGCCGCAGGTTATACAGCAATGAATTTTAAATCTTTTAGTTTTGCCCCTGAACTTATTCAGGCGTTAGACGAACTTAATTACCACACCCTTACGCCCATTCAGCGCGCAGCTATTCCGGCTGTTCGTAAAGGTAAAGACGTTTTAGCAAGTGCACAAACCGGTACAGGTAAAACCGCTGCATTTGCACTCCCTATTATTCAAAAGTTATTTGAGTCAGATTGCAGCACTACGAATGCGCCAAGCGCCTTAGTCCTTGCGCCTACGCGTGAGCTTGCAGAGCAAATAGCGAATAACTTTAAAGACTTTGCTAAGTACACTCAGTTAAAAGTAGTGAGCTTATTTGGTGGTGTTAATACCGCAGGACAAGAAATTGCACTCAAAGAAGGTGTTGATGTTGTAGTAGCAACACCTGGACGTTTACTTGATCATATTCGTTTAGGTAACTTAAGCCTTGCTCAAGTAAAACATTTAGTACTTGATGAAGCTGACCGTATGCTTGATATGGGCTTTATTAATGATATGCAAAGTGTAATAAAAAGCTGTGCAGATGAGCGTCAAATTTTATTGTTTTCAGCTACCTTCCCAGCAGCAATTAAACAGTTCGGCTCTAAAGTGTTAAAGCAGCCTGAAATTGTTCGTGTTGATCAAACTAACAGCACCGCAAGCACAGTACAGCACGTGGTTTACCCAGTAGAAGAGCGCCGTAAGCAAGAGTTGCTTTCTGAGCTGATTGGTAAGAAAAACTGGCAGCAAGTGCTAGTGTTTGTAAACATGAAAGAAACCGCAGATGAGTTAGTGACTGAACTTAACCTAGACGGTATCCCAGCGGCTGTATGTCATGGCGATAAATCGCAAGGTAATCGTCGTCGTGCGTTGCGTGAATTTAAAGAAGGCAAAGTACGCGTGCTAGTTGCAACAGAAGTAGCGGCCCGTGGTATTGATATTGACGGTTTACCGCGTGTTATTAATATTGATTTACCTTGGCTTGCTGAAGATTATGTTCACCGTATTGGCCGTACTGGTCGTGCTGGTAACCAAGGACAAGCAATTTCGTTTGTGAGTCGCGAAGAAGAAAACATGTTGTTTGAAATTGAAACCTTAATTGGTCAAAAAATTAAACGTGTTTACTTAGAAGGTTACGAAGTAAGTAATCGTGAAGTACTGATTGATAAAATTGGTAAAAAGCCAGCGCATTTACGCCGCACCCGTGCTAATAAGCCATCAGGCCAGGCTACCGGTGAAGCGAGAGCGAAAAACCGCTCGCGAATTTCTAATGTACGTAAAAGCTTAAAAGGCGAAAAGCTGTCACTTAAAAAGTAAGACAGCTAAGCCATTAAAAAAACCTGAGTTTACTCAGGTTTTTTTGTGCCTAATACATTATCGATAATAGCAGCGTACGCATAAGCAGCCGCTTCATCGTTTTGATTAGCAATAACCGACAAACCAACCGGTAAGTGGCTTACTTTGCCAACTGGTAAAGTAATATGGGTAGTCCCTGCAATGGCAGGTAATGAACTGCTACTGCCTTTAAAGTTATCGCCGTTAATTAAATCGGTTTTCCAAGCCGGTGAAACGGTGGGCGAAATTACAATATCTAGCTTGTTATTGCGGTATAAATTGCTAATAGCGCGCTTTGCAAGTGCGCGATATCGCGCTTTGGTGCTTTTGTATTGTTGTTTTTCACTCAAATCAACTGCGTTAGCTTGTTGTAAAATATCTTGCTCAAAGTAGGGCATTTCCTGCTGTTTATTTGCGATATTAAATGCGATTAACTCGTCTAAACTTTTTACGGTTACCTGCGTTGGTGTTTTGCTTAAGTAGTGGTTAATTTCGGCTTTAAAGTCGTAAAGTAGGATGGCGTATTCATCAACGTAAAGCGTGCTTAAGTCATCTTTTACTGCAACATTGACAACGGTATGACCTGCGTCTTTTAATGTTTGTAACTGCTTAGCGTAAAGCTTTTGTGTTGCCACAGTAAACTTACTGGCAGGTAACGCGCCTATCCTCAGTGATGGCTTAGGCGCTATGCCATCAAGCGTTCTATTTACGTTGAGTGTCGATACATCGTCTGAGTCTTCACCTTGAATGACTGATAATACCGCGAGTGCATCTTTTAAAGAATGCGCCATTGGACCTACCGAATCTTGGCTACTAGAAAGGGGGATCACGCCTGCGCGTGAAACTTGCCCCATACTGGGTTTAATGGCGTACACCCCATTAACCGAAGCAGGGCAGGTAATCGAACCATCAGTTTCTGTGCCCAGCGCAATAGGCGCAAAATTTAAAGCAACCGCCACAGCAGAGCCTGAGCTTGAACCACACGGATTACGAGTTACATCATGGGCGTTATGGGTTTGTCCGCCAATGGCACTCCAGCCAGATGACGAATACGATGAGCGAAAATTAGCCCATTCACTTAAGTTCGCTTTGCCTAAAATAATAGCGCCTGCTTGGCGTAATTGTTTAACCACAAAGGCATCTTTATTAGTAACGTTATTTTTAAGTGCTAATGAACCTGCTGTGGTGGGTAATGTACCTGTTGTTTCAATGTTATCTTTTAGTAATATCGCAATACCATGTAAAGGGCCTGCCCATTTTCCGGCTTTAAACAGCGCATCGAGTTGTTTGGCTTGTTCAGTTGCAGTGGGCTCAATACTAATTACCGCATTATATTTAGGATTGAGCTCGTTTATTCTGTCGATATAAGTGCGGGTAAGCTGCTCAGCCGTGGTGGTATTATTTTTATAGGCATTGTGAATGTCACTAATGGTTTTAAGCTCTGTATTATTATCCGCTGCGTATAAATTAGGTATTGTACAAACAAATAATGTTAAAAGTATCCGTTTTATAATCATTGTTATTATCTATTTTGTGAAAACATAGGTTATTTTTAGCACAAAAAAACCTCACGTTGTGAGGTTTTTCGATAAAGTATAATCTAATAGAGTTAAGCGTTTTCTAACATCGATAACGCAACCGCCTCAGCGGCTTTAATGCCATCAATACCTGCTGATAAAATACCGCCTGCATAACCTGCGCCTTCACCTGCAGGGTAAAGCCCTTTGGTATTAATGCTTTGGAAAGTTTTATCGCGCTTGATGCTGATAGGTGAAGACGTACGTGTTTCTACACCCGTTAGTAAGCCATCATTGGTTGAAAAGCCACGAATTTGTTTGTTAAAGGCAGGAATTGCTTCACGTAGCGCTTCAATGGCAAAAGCTGGCAGTACTTTGCTTAAATCAGTCAGTTTTATACCTGGCGTATACGAAGGCTGTACATCCCCTAAATTAGCAGACGATTTACCTTTTAAAAAGTCACCAATCAGCTGTGCTGGGGCATCATAATTTTTACCACCCAGCTCATAGGCTTGCTCTTCTAGCTTGCGCTGTAAATCGATACCAGCTAGAGGATGGCCTGGAAAATCTTTTTCTGGCGAAATACCCACAACAATAGCACTGTTCGCATTTCGCTCACTACGAGAATATTGACTCATACCGTTAGTAACCACACGGCCTTCTTCAGAGGTAGCGGCAACTACAGTGCCGCCAGGGCACATACAAAAACTGTATACGGTTCGGCCATTATTACAATGGTGTACCAATTTGTAATCGGCAGAGCCCAAAATAGGGTTACCCGCGTTATCGCCAAAGCGGCACTCATCAATCATTGATTGTTTATGTTCTATTCTAAAGCCTACTGAAAAGGGTTTTGCTTCAACATAAATGCCTTTATCGTGGATCATTTTAAACGTATCACGGGCACTGTGACCAACCGCTAAAACCACATGGCGAGTTTCAAGCTTTTCACCATTAGAAAGTGTCAGCCCTGTAACTTGGCCGTTGTCTAAATGGATATCGTCAACGCGGGTGCTAAAACGAATCTCACCACCAAGTTCTATAATTCGCGCGCGCATTTTTTCAATCATTGTTACTAGTTTAAAAGTACCAATGTGCGGCTTACTAACGTATAAAATTTCTTCAGGAGCACCAGCCTCTACAAATTCAGTGATCACTTTACGGCCATAATGTTTAGGATCTTTTACTTGGCTGTAGAGCTTACCGTCTGAGAACGTGCCTGCACCCCCTTCACCAAACTGGACGTTTGATTCGGTATTGAGGGCCTTTTTACGCCAAAAGCCAAAGGTGTCTTTGGTGCGTTCACGTACCTCTTTACCGCGCTCTAGAATTATTGGTTTAAAGCCCATTTGTGCCAGTACTAAACCGGCAAATAAACCACATGGGCCAAAGCCAATTACTACAGGGCGCTCTTTAATGCTGCTATTAGCGTGTGCTACAAATTTGTAGTTGGTGTCAGGGGAGACTTTAACGTGTTGATCTTTTTCAAACGAGGCTAACAGGTGTGCTTCGTTATCTACCTCAACATCAAGCGTGTAAATCAGTAAAATGGCGCTTTTTTTACGTGCATCGTAACCGCGTTTAAACACATTGTAGCTGTGTAGCTGCTCTGGACTTATATTTAATTTATTGATGATGGCTTGGCCAATAGCATTTTCGTCATGGTCAAGCGGCAGCTTTATTTCGGTTAAACGTATCATTAATATCTCTTTTGGTGTCATAGCGGAAAGTAAATACCGCTCACAATAAGGGGAGTGCACAAAGCGCTAATTTATAAGCGCCATATATTACGTTAAATTGCTCGCTTTTGGCACATATTTATTGTGTTTTGGTAAGGGTTGGGTATGATCCGCAGCTGGTAAAGTTAAATATTAGGTATTAAACCACTATGGCGTTTGTAGTCACCGAAAACTGTATAAAATGTAAGTACACTGATTGCGTATCGGTGTGCCCTGCAGATGCATTTTTTGAAGGCCCTAATTTTTTGGCTATTAGCCCAATAGACTGTATTGACTGTGGTTTATGTGTGCCTGAGTGTGCAGCTGATGCCATTTATCAAGAAGATGAATTACCTGAATCGCAAAAAGAATTCACCCAGCTTAATGCAGAACTGGCAGAAATATGGCCACGTATAACGCAAGTCAAACCTGCACCTGAAGATGCCGATAGCTGGAATGGTGTAGCTAATAAATTAAAACTTCTCGACACATAACCACTTCCTAAAACTTATTATTAGTTTTTTGTTAATTTTATTGCAAATATTAACGCGCAAGTATTAACAAACGTACCTGTATAATTTACACTCCAGACCAAAGTTTACTTTCAACAAGTAAATAAACCTAAATGGATGTTTATGCAGTACTTTATACCCACAAAAATAATAAAATTGCTGTTGTTGACTAGCTTCAGCCTTGTTTTAACTCTCAGCCCTAATGCACTTGCCGATAAGCTTAATTATCAACTTGCACACATTAATAAAAACATTGATGTAGATGGCGTGCTTAACGAGCCGCATTGGCAACAAGCAACCCGTGTTGCGGTAAATTATCAAGATGAGCCGAATGAAAAGGGCACACCACCGGTAAAAACCGATGCGTATATTTATGACGATGGTCATAATTTGTATGTAGCTTTTGTTGCTTATGACCCAGAGCCGAGTAAAATTCGTGCGGCGCTTCGTGATAGAGACACGCTTTGGCAAGATGACAACGTCGGTTTGGTAATTGATACCTTTAACGATGAGCGAACTGGCTATGAGTTTTATGTAAACCCACTGGGTGCCCAAGGCGACATTCGCATGACGGATACCGACGAGTGGGTATCTGATTTATCGTGGGATGCTATTTGGGATAGTGCCGGTACCATAAACGAGCATGGTTACGTGGTTGAAATGCGTATTCCGTTTAAAGCTCTGCGCTTTGCACAAAACCAAGCCGACTCTACTTGGGGCTTTTCGATGATGCGCAACTATCAGCGTGATGTGTTGTATCAATTATCAAGTACCGGCTTTGACCGTGATATTAAATGTAGTTTGTGTCAGTTTGACAAAATAACTGGATTTAATAATTTAGCACCGAGTAAAAACCTGCAATTAACGCCAACCTTAACCGCATTAAGAAACGATCAAAAAATACAGGTACCTGGTGCGTGGGATAACGGCGATGTAAATACAGAAGTAGGGCTTGATCTGCGTTGGGGCGTCACTAAAGATGCAGTTATTAATGCCACCATAAACCCTGACTTCTCTCAGGTAGAAACCGATTCGTTAGAACTGGATGTAAATACCACATATTCTATTTATTACGCTGAAAAACGTCCGTTTTTCTTAGATGGCGCATCATATTTCAAAAGTAATTTATTTGAACTGCTTTATACCCGTACCATAGCTGAGCCTAATATTGGTGCAAAGCTCACCGGTAAAACCGATAGCCACAGTTATGCGCTAATGTTTGCCGATGACGACAACAGTAATGTTTTACTGCCCAGCAACCAAGGCTCAGGCTTTGCCAGCCTAAATGATAAAACTAAGGCGGCGGTGGCTCGATACCAATATGATATTGGCCAACAAGGCACTATTGGTGTTACTTCAACACATAGAGAAAGTAGTGATTACCATAATACGGTGTTATCGGTTGATGGCAGCTATTGGTTTAATCAGTCAGATACGCTTAATTACCAAATAGCCCATGCTGATACCAACAACTCGCAGTTTTTAGTTGATAACTACAATTTAGCAGAGTCTCAGTCTGATCGGGCTTATGCATTAAAGCTGACCCGCGATAAGCGCGATTATAAGCTTTACGCTACCTATGACAATATAGGTGAGGATTACCGCACCGATTTAGGTTATCAAGAAAAAGTAGACTACGAAAAAGTAGGCTTTGGTGGCGGTCAAACTTGGTATGGTGATGAACATGATATGCTAACAACTTGGTCATACACCGCCGATTGGGATAAAACGTGGGCTCAAAATGGCGACTTGCTTGAAGAAGAATATGAAGGTTACATGACCTTTCAAGGTCAAAAGCAGTCTGTATTTGAGCTTGGTTTATTAAATCGCTATGAAAACTATAATGGCAATTTTTATAACCAAAATATTGGTTATTTATATACGGCTTTTAGACCTACTAAAGACTTAAGACTATCGTTATACGCCGAATACGCAAGCCGTATAGATTACACTAATGAGCAGCTAGGTGATGTTTTAACTACACAATCACAGGCTGTTTGGGATATTAATAATCACTGGCAGTTAGATGTTAGACATAATTATAGTCATTTAGATGATTACCAAGGGCGACGCGTATTTACCGCAAACCTTGTTGATTTTAGGCTTTATTATAAGTTTAGTATGCGCGCTATGCTTAAGTTGATTTTACAGTTTGAAGACATAGACAGAAATGAAGATGCTTATTTTTATCAGGTTAGCGAAATCAACAAAGATTATGGTAGTCAGCTGGTTTACTCATACAAAATTAACGCACAAACGCTATTTTATTTAGGTTATTCAGATAAAGGCTATCAGGATGACTCGTTAAAAAGCATTGAGCGTGACCAACGTACTTTCTTTACTAAAGTCAGTTATGCGTGGCAGTTATAACGCTATAAATACTATAAAAGCAAGATTTTGTTAGGCAATAAAAAACACGCTAACCAGTAGCGTGTTTTTTTGTGTTTACTAAATGGTAAACCTAGTTATTACAAGTCAAAAGTACGTGAAATAGCGAGTACAATTCGCTCATCTGCGTAATCGTAGTCCAAGCTGGTATTCTCAGCAGCTACTTCAATACCAAACCCTTCATAGCTTGTTTGGTACGCTAAGCGGTAATGGTGATACGATTTGTCGCCCTTAGCTTCATCCCACTGAAATTTGTTGCCATCGAGTGAGTTTGAAATATCAAAGCTGGCACGAATTGCATGATTTGGTGCAAGCTCGAAAGTGTGCGCAATCATCGAAATCACATGGCCAGTATCGTAGCCAAAGTAATCCCAGCTGTACCAAAAGTTAAGCTCTGTTTGACCGTAGTCACTGGCGTAACCAAATTTAGTATACGCTTCTGCGTAGTTACCATCGCTGTTATTACCTTGGTAAGTGTAATAAGCAATACCGTAATCAAGGCTTACTTGTTGGTTTAACTGAATGTATCGGCCTACATATGCATCTAGTTCGAAGTCGGTATCATCACCAAAATCTACGTTTGATGCCCATACACCGGCATAAACACCGTTATCGTACGCATAGTCAAGACTTGCTTGTAGCGCTGGATCGTTATCTGTTTGAGTAACACCATTAAAGGTGTAATCAGATGCAGCAGTAATTGTTGTTGACCAGTTAGCTGCTGCTGTTGTTGATAAAACAGTTAATGGTAAAGCGATAAAAAGTTGTTTTAATTTATTGTTCATGTGATTTCCTAGCTGATAGTTTCTATTTTTGTGTAATCAATTTTATTCGCTTTAGGCGATCCTTCAATATTGCTGACTGTTTTAAGTTTGCTGTAGGCAATAAAACCAATACAAATAAAGAATAACCCTATAACTAAAGCACCAACCCATTGAATTTGCAAAAACTCAAGTTTAAATAACAGTGTTAATAATGATAAAGCGACGACATTCATGGCAATATACTTAAATTTACCAAAGCGTTTTACAGTTAAGTTTAAATTATCTGTGTATAGACGGATCAGTGAATCAAGCGAGTTAATAACAAACACAATACCTACAAACACCATGGCAAAGTTTTTAATGCCTGCAGTTGGAATGCCCGCTTCGTGGTAGTGATATAACACACTGAACCAGATAGCGATTGGTATTGACGGGAAAATTAACATAGCGCCGAGTACTTGGTATGTTTTTAAACCACCCACAAAACGTGATGTAAACTGGCCAATCATGATGCTCCACGCAAACCACCAAAATAGGTAAAACTCATGGTAATCATTCAGTGGTAATACAAACTCATTGATGTTGGCAAAGTAATTACCAATTAATCCAATGTTTTTAGTAAATGCAGAGAGTTCGCTATCGCCAAATAAGAAGGCATCAGCCCACATAAAACCAATTAACGCGATAAACAACCAAGTAGTAGCAATACTTAAAAAGCGAACATATTTAATATCGGTGCTTGAATACACCGCAAAACAGATAGCGGCAAGCACGATTAAGTAAAACTCAGGAATAACATTTGAGCCGTCTCCGAGCTCAGGTAAATACCACGGTAGGTTGCTCAATAGTAAGTAAGCGGTAAACGCACAAGTACCAATGATGACTACGTTGTTTAAAAATTTAACCCATGGAATTTCAAAAAATTTTACTTTGGGTTCTATTACACAGAAATAAAAGCACGTAAGAAAATAAAATCCCCAAATTAAAAATCCCCAATAACCAAACTCAATAGAGAGAGGATTGGCAAATGCATATTCTGGGCTTGCTTTTATGTCTGCATAACCGGAAAATTCGGTTAAAGGAAACATAATGAGGCCAACGTCTAGGCCCGAGGTAAACAGGATTGCTATAAAGGTGAATGTTCTCACTGGTGTGACGCCTACTACGCGTACATTGCCCCATTTAATTAAAATAGCAACAATCGCAAGTAAGGTGAAAATAATGCCAGCATTAAGCCAAATAGTCATTATCGCCCTCCCAGAATGAATAAAAGTAACACATATATACTCCGTTTTTTATTGTGCTTGCATTAACACAGACATAACCTATTTATGCTTGTGAGCCACTGCAAGGCGCATAAAGGCACTCCTTAAAGCATTTTGCTTAAAAGAGTGGCCTTTATGGCAGGCTAAATTAAAGGGTTTTATTTCGTTGTGTAGTTTGCCAATTAGTGGCATTCACAACATCAACTCCTGTATGAGCTAAGGGCTTATTTCCTAAAATAATATCAGCGGCTTTTTCGGCCACCATAATGGTAGGCGCATTTAAATTACCGTTAGGTATTGTTGGAAAAATTGACGAGTCAACCACACGCAAGCTTTGCATGCCATGCACTTGAGTGTTTGAATTAACCACCGCCATGTCGTCTTCACCCATTTTACAAGAGCAAGAAGGGTGGTAAGCACTTTCTACAGCTTGGCGAACAAAGGCATCAATTTGCTCATCAGTTTGAACTTGTTGCCCTGGTTGAATTTCTTCACCACGGAAGTTGTCAAAGGCAGGTTGTTCAATGATTTCACGCGTCAATCGTACGCACGCTCTAAAGCCTTCAATGTCATCTTGATGCTCAAGATAATTAAACACAATTTTTGGTGGCTGTGTTGGATCAGCTGATGCAATAGTGACACTGCCTCGGCTCTTAGGCTTGTTATGACCTACATGCACTTGAAAACCATGCCCTGCGAAAGCACTGCGTCCATCGTAACGCATCGCTGCCGGTAAAAAGTGATACTGAATATCTGGCCATTCAACACCGGGTTTTGAGCGGATAAAGGCACATGATTCAAAATGATTAGTTGAGCCTAAACCTTTACGGGTAAGCAGCCATTTTGCACCAATCAAGCCTTTTGAAAACAAGCCTAATTTACCGTTTAAAGTAATGGGTTGTTTACACTTATATTGAAAGTAAAACTCGAGATGATCTTGCAAGTTTTGACCTACACCTGGTAAGTGATGCTTTACTTCAACGCCTGCTTTTTCAAGGGTTTGTGTATCGCCAATACCTGAAAGCTGTAGTAGGTGTGGCGAACCAATAGAGCCCGCACTTAAAATAACCTCTTTACTTGCTTGCGCTGTTTTAACTGCACCATTGAGTTTGTATTCAACACCGGTTGCTTTTTTACCGTCTAAAATAACGCTCTGAGCAAGTGCACCGGTAACGATTGTTAAGTTGCTACGATGCTTAATTGGGTCTAAGTACTCGCGAGAAGCAGAGCTACGCACACCGTTTTTAACAGTCATGTGCATAGGGCCAAAGCCTTCTTGTTGAGCACTATTGTAGTCATTTGTGGTTGAGTAACCAGCCTCTGCACCCGCTTCAATAAATGCAGTGTATAACGGGTTTTCCATGTTATTGCCGTTATTAACACCTAGCGGTCCTTTACCACCACGATGAGTATTTTCACCTAGGTAAAAGCTTTCTGCCTTTTTAAAATACGGTAAACACGCTTGGTAATCCCAGCCGTTAGCGCCGTGTTGTTGCCATTCGTCAAAATCTTTAGCATGGCCACGTACATACACCATGCCATTAATCGAAGATGAGCCGCCAAGGACTTTACCGCGAGGGCAATGCATTTCACGGTTATCTAAGTGTGGCTCTGGTTGCGTATGAAATTGCCACGCAAACTTATCGGTATTCATTGGAATAGACAATGCGGTAGGCATTTTTATAAAGATGCTTTTATCGCTGCCGCCGGTTTCAAGTAACAATACCTTGTTACTTGAATCTTCAGACAAGCGATTTGCTAACACACATCCAGCTGAGCCCGCGCCTACAATAATATAATCAAAAGAGTGGTTCATAATGATTCCTTAAAACGGGCTTTCTATGTCGGCCATACCAACATAAACAGACTTAGTTTGCGTGTAATGATCAAGTGTTTCTATACCATTTTCACGACCAATACCCGATTGCTTATAGCCACCCACTGGCATTTCTGCTGGCGAGTTACCGTAAGCATTAATCCAACAAATACCGGCTTGAAGTTGATGAATTACGCGATGAGCGCGTTTAATATCGCTAGTGAAAACGCCTGCAGCTAAACCTAAGTGAGTGCCGTTAGCACGTGCAATTACATCATCTTCATCATCAAATACTAAAACGCTCATTACTGGGCCAAAAATTTCTTCTTTAACGATGGTCATTTCATCGTTGCAATCAACAAATACTGTCGGCGCTACAAAATAGCCATCTGGTGCAGATGCTGGAGAAAGCGTTGAACCACCCGTTAATAATGTTGCACCTTCTTTAAGGCCTTTGTCGATGTAACTCATTACTAAATCTTGATGCTTCTTAGAAATAAGCGCGCCAAAGTTAGTATTTAAATCTTGCGGGTCACCGGCAATAATATTGTTTTCGGTACGTGTTTTAAGTTCATCAATAAATTGTTGATACACATTCTTGTGAACATAAATACGAGTGCAGTTCGTACAAATTTCACCTTGGGTATAAAAGTTACCTAGCATGGCAGCACTTACTGCTTGCTCAATGTTGGCGTCATCAAATACTAATAATGGCGATTTACCACCTAGTTCCATAGTCACATCTTTTAATGTGCCTGCAGCACTGGCGACTACTTTTTTACCGGTACCTACTTCACCAGTAAATGATACTTTTTCAATATCTTGATGTGCAGTAAGCCATTGGCCTACTTCACCGGCGCCTTGAACTACATTAAATACGCCAGCAGGGACGCCTGCTTCAATAAACACCTCGGCTAATTTAATTGCACCAAGCGGCGTTTCTTCAGACGGCTTAAAAATAAATGCATTACCCGCTGCGAGGGCTGGGCCTGATTTCCAACATGCAATTTGTAATGGGTAGTTCCATGCACCAATACCGGCACAAATACCTAAAGGCTCTTTGCGTGTGTAGTAAAAGTCATCGCCAACCATTTGTTGTTGACCAACTTGTGCAGGGGCAAGACCTGCAAAATATTCAATTACATCTGCGCCTGTTTCAACATCTACGCAGTTAGCTTCTTGCATTGGTTTACCAGTATCGAGCACTTCAACCAGTGCAAGCTCATCATTGCGCTCGCGTAAAATAGCAACGGCGTTTAGTAAAATACGGCTGCGCTCAATAGGGGTCATCGCTGACCAAACTTTAAAGCCTTGTTTTGCACTTTCTATCGCTGCGTTTTGAACATGCTGGTCAGCGACTTCAACGGCATAAATTACCTGGCCGGTAGCAGGATTTACTACATCAAATGTTTCGCCGCTTTTATTTGCAAGGAATTGGCCGTTGATAAAGTTTTGATAGATAGGTGTAGTCACGTTAGGCTCCATATTGCTTGATAAGTGAATGCACGTAGTTTTTAGCTAGTGATTCACTGTGTTTAAACTGATTTTCGTCTGATTGGCTTAATACGGCACGAAGCCATAAGCCATCAATCATTGCTGCGGTTAATTCAGCCGCGAGGGTTGCTTGCGCTAAAGGCATTAATTGCTTAAATGAAACGGTTAAATTGCTTTGCAAGCGTTTACTGTTTACATTTTGTAAACGATGAAGTTCCTTATCGTGCATTGATTGCGCCCAAAAACTTAACCACGTCCGAGTGGTGTCTTTTCGTTGTTGTACTAGCGCAAAGTTTGATTCAATAATAAACATTAACCTTTGAGTTGCTGTGGTATTTTCATTAACCTTACTAATTAAGTCGTCTTTCAAGTTCGAGAGTAAGTAACGCACAGTTGCTTCAATTAGCCCCTGTTTCCCACCAAAGTAATGGCTAATTATGCCTGATGACATTCCAGCATTTTTACTAATACTATTGATAGTAGTCGCCTGTAATCCTTTTTGAGCAACTGACTCTATAGTCGCGTCAATTAGCTGCTGACGCCTTACAGGTTCCATTCCAACTTTAGGCATAATTTTTATTAATTGATCGTTCAATAAAGATAAGCTTAAGGTAATAGCTCTAACAATTCAAGGCTTGTTTAAATGGCAAGAGAGTAAAGTATGGATAAATAATTAACAAAATGAGTATGAAATGATGCAAAATTAACAACTCAAGACCTTGTTTAAAGTCTTTAAATAACAATGATTTGTATGTTTTATTGGTGTTGTTCTTTATAGTGTAATCAATTCTTTACGAGGTGAGTGAAACTTTTAGTGATTTATTTGTTAGTGCGATAACTATTAGAGTACTAATTGTATTTTTTACCAGCAGGGCATTTATATAAAGGTAAAGGGAATAGATATGTTGTTGCGATCAAAATCCGGTTTCAAAGAGAAATATGGGAGGTAAATTAAACAAATGTTAACGCGAAGTAGGAGAAAAATAAGGCGCTGTTTAGCTTTCAACAACACCTTTAAATAATAAGGGATAACGTCTTAAACGATTGCCAATATAGTCATCGGCCATAATCTGCTCACAAATTTCGTCGATGTTATCAGTAGCTTCAAACACCCAATCAAAACGTTCAATCGCGAGCAAAAAACCGCGCTTTAAGTGTGTTTGTTCGCGGTAATAAGCAAGATTGTTTTTTATCAGTTGCAGCTTTTCAGGCTCAGCTTTTAATTGCGCAATAACTTGGTGAATAAACTGCAAATTGCGCGAACTAGTTGGTCTATTTCGTCTATTTGTTGGTCGCATTACTCTTCATTAGCTATGTTGTAAAGTTTCTTCAAAAAGTCGTCTTTGTGTTTGTCATGTTCGTAATCTAAATGGTAGGTATTATGAAATCCAAAGCGTAGTAACACGCCACTGCCTTGTAAGTAAACGGTATAGCCGTCAATATCAGAAAATGCAGTTACTCCCTGATAAAGCTTACCTTCTTCTGTGGTTTCACCTCGTTGCTGGATACGTTCGTAAACCGCTAGAATCTGTTTGTTGTCGATTTCATTTTTCATTGTCTGCACCTTTATTTACTCTTTCATACGCTATAGATATGCGGGTCGATCATCATAAAAACAATAGTCAAGAATGTGTGATATTGCTTTGCTATTTTTAATTTATAAATTATGCTCAGAGCTCACTCTATGTTGAGCTTTTACCATGATAGACAAGGCGTTACTTTTAAAAACTCGTGACTTATCCGACCAACTCATTGCGCTGCAAACCCCAATTAGAATTCTCGATGCAATTAATTGGGATAAACAGACTAAAGAAGAGTTTTTTAGGCAAAAATGCCAAAAAAATCCTTTAATAGACCGTGCTTACTACCAACAGCGCGATTTAGGGTTTGTGCCTAGTGAGTTGCGCCAAGCATTTTCAACACTGCACCGAAATATTATTAATCAGTTGGGGCAATTAAACCCAATAACTCAATATATGGGTAAAATGTGTAGCGAATATAAAACAGTGCTTAATATGCTGGAGTACCGAGGTACTGCCGAATTTCATGACTTGTCGGTAGAGCTTTTTGGGCATCCAAAAGACCTTTTTCATGCTGGTGAGCCATCGTTATCTGAGCTTGCTAATATGCTTGAGCAGCCATTAAAAAGTTTGCTTGATGCGAACATTTTGCCTGAAGATCCTAAAAATATTGATGCCAGTGATGCGGTACGTATTTTGTCTGAGCAGGTCAATGCCAGTATGCAAGGGATTAATGTGGAAGTAATGCTTAGTGATGGAATTGTCAGTGATGCGGCAGCAGGAGCTAA
Organism: Pseudoalteromonas sp. S1612; assembly: GCF_005887175.1. Lineage (GTDB taxonomy): Bacteria > Pseudomonadota > Gammaproteobacteria > Enterobacterales > Alteromonadaceae > Pseudoalteromonas > Pseudoalteromonas undina. Next base: position 26,158 of record NZ_PNDH01000025.1, read on the forward strand.
CAATATAAAGCTTAATCAAGATGTTAAGTTTTCTCAGCGCGAATTAGATATTTTAGAGGTGCACGAGGGCTGGATCCATGTAGGCACCACTCAAAATGGCTTAGCGCAACCTTATTTAACTTGTTTGAGTAAAGGCACGCCAAGCTCTACCGTTACCCAAGAAGGGCTTGCAGTACTGACCGAAATAATTACTCTTAAATCAACACCACGTCGCTTATCAAAATTAGTAAACCGTATTCAAGCGGTCACCAAAGTGATTGATGGTGCTGAGTTTGTAGATATATACCGAGATTATGTAGCACAAGGGTTATCAAAAGACGACAGCTACACCCTTGCACAGCGTGTATTTAGAGGTAGCACCGCAACCGGCTTACCGTTTACTAAAGACATTGCTTATATAAAAGGCTTTGTATTGGTTTATAACTTAATTCGGGTGGCGATACAGCTTGGCAGAATTGACCAATTACCGCTATTGCTGGTGGGTAAAATATCAATTGATGACTTTAGGTTAATATCGCAACTACATGATTTAGGTGTGATTGAAAACCCACAATTTGTGCCGCCTCATTTTAAAGATTTAAGAGGACTTGCTACGTGGCTGAGCTTTGGTCGTTTTATTGGTAATTTGTCATTTGAACAATTAGAAAACGACTACAAGCCGTTGTTTTTATGATTTATAAGTGAGCTTTTTCTCAGAAACAAAAAAAGCCCAAAAATGGGCTTTTTTTAATTTAGCACAACTCAGTTAACGTGCGTTGGTGCTCTCGAAAATTTTATCTGCAGAGGCTGCAACAAATCCAGTGTAAATTTCACCATCAGGTTTTGGATAACGAATAGCAAACTCGTAAAAACAGCTAGGAATGCGCATATCGCCATCGCTAAAGGTCACAGCGTATTCATCAGCTAATGTTGATGATTGCTCTAATAGCACTTCTGGTGAGCCTTTTACTTCGCCTCCTGAGGTATTAAGTGCAAAACCGGCATCTTTAAGAGCTTGGTTTACATCATGGATGTTATCAAATTTAGCTAAGGTATTAATGTTCACAGTAAAATGATTTGCACGGTAACCCCACGCAGACATCCACGCTGCATATTCGCTCTCAGCTAATAACTTTTTGTAAGTATCAGTGCTTACTTGCCAATGTGTGCCTGAATATAAAAAATTATCGGCAGTCACAGCGCTTTCGTCAATTTGTGCCACCATATCCGTAACGATTGCTTGTAGCTCAGGCGAACATTTTTCAACTAATAATTCAGAAATAAACACTTTTGGCTGTGTCGGATCGCTATGCTCATAATGCTTGGCGTAGAGTTTTTTTGCTTCAAAGTGATATTCACCACATTCTTTATAACCAATAGCTAAAAAGTGCGCAGCTAGTTTTTCAAGGCCTACTTTTTCTATGTTAAAAGTACGCAGTGCAATATGGTCGTTAATAATGTCGTCTTTTTGCGTTGAGCCTAATAAGTCATGAATTTTATCAGCTGATGGCGTTACTTTTAGGTAGTTTTGCCATAAGTTATCAAATAATGTGTTTACATCAGTATGCATGGTAAATCCTTAAATTTTCTAAAATTGTTATTCAATAATTAAGCCCGGCGCGAGGGTTTGCGGTAAGTTAACTTTTTCTGACTCTACTGAGGCCACTGGGTATGCGCAGTAATCAGCAGCATAGTATGCACTAGCTCTGTGGTTACCACTGGCACCTATGCCACCAAATGGCGCTGCGCTTGATGCGCCTGTAATAGGGCGGTTCCAGTTAACAATACCGGCACGAATACGTTTTAAAAAGTGGCTGTAATCATCTTCGCTGTCTGCAAGTAAACCTGCAGATAAACCAAAGCTGGTGTTATTCGCCTCTGCTATAGCGCTATCAAAGTCAGTGTAACGATATACTTTAATTAGCGGGCCAAAGTGTTCTTCATCGGCGATTTCATCGATTTTAGTGACATCAATAATACCTGGGCTGACAAAGCCAGTGCCTGGTTTTAATTGTTTAAGCTCAACGAGTACCTCAGCACCTTGTTTAACTAGGTCAGCTTGCGCTGCAACCATGCCTAAGGCGGCTTTTTCACTGATCATGGCACCCATAAATGGTTGATCGTCAGCAAAGCTATCATCTACAAGGATATTTTTGGTTGCGCTGATCAGCTTTTCTAAAATAGCATCGCCATTGGCTGATTTTTCAATAAATAATCGACGTGCACAAGTACAACGCTGACCCGAAGTAATAAAGCCCGATTGAATAATATCGTGAACGGCTGCGCTCACATCAGCAACATCTTTAACCACTAGCGGGTTATTACCGCCCATTTCAAGCGCTAAGATTTTACCTGGATGGCCTGCAAATTGTTTATGTAATAAATGCCCTGTGTTTGAGCTACCAGTAAAAAATAAGCCATCGATATCTTGATGTGAAGCAAGTGCTTTACCTGTTTCTAGTTCACCTTGAACAAGGTTTATAACCCCAGCAGGTAAGCCTGCTTTTAGCCACAGCTCTAAAGTAAACTGTGCTACGTGAGGAGTTAGTTCTGATGGTTTAAACACCACGGTATTACCCGCTAATATAGCAGGGACAATATGACCGTTTGGTAAATGCCCAGGGAAATTATATGGGCCAAAAATAGCCACTACACCATGTGGTTTGTGGCGAATAAAGGCTTTTGCGCCAGGCATTGGGTTTTCGGTTGTGCCAGTTCGCTCATTGTAAGCACGGATAGCAATAGCAACTTTGCCTGTCATCGCACCGACTTCTGTGCGCGTTTCCCATAGTGGTTTACCTGTTTCACGAGCAATAATGCTAGCAAATTCTTCGCTGTGTTCTTTTAATTGGGCAACAAAGTTTTCTAAAATGGTAATACGTTGTTCAATTGGCATATCTGCCCATTGAATTTGCGCGGCTCTTGCCGCTTCAATAGCACTGCTAACTTGTTCGGGGCTGGCACCATTACCTTGCCAAACAACTTCGCCATTGCTTGGATTAACAGAATTAAAAGCAGGGCCTTGGCCTGCGTGCCATTGGTTATTAATTAGTTGTGTGTTCATAAATAGTGTTACAGGCGGAAAAATCGCGCTGCATCTCCTTGATTTAAATGAAGTGCATCAGCTACTTCTTGGCTGATAACTAAGGTGTGCTTTGCTTGATTATAATGAGCGTGTTTAGTGAACGTGGCTCTAAAGTCGCTAACCCCTTGATTACAAATAGCAAGGGTATCTGAGCTTTGCTCATTAATATGTTCAAGTTCACCAATGGTAATTGGGCACACTTGTGAATCACGAATACTGCGAATATTACCGAGCTTTGCCTCTACCGTGGGACCTGCGTCAAATAAATCAACGTAGCCACGATGTTCAAACCCTTCTTTTTCAAGCAACTTAAGTGCAGGCTTGGTTTTATCATGAACATGACCAATCACCGCTTGTGCTTTTTTACTTAGCAAGTTTACATAGATAGGGTATTTAGGCATAAGCTCGCTAATAAATACTTTATCGCCTAAACCAACTAAGTGATCAGCTTGTGGAAATTCAATACTAAAAAAGTGTTCTTGTAACCATTGCCAAAATGGAGAGTGCCCCTGTTCATCACTCACGCCACGCATTTCAGCAATTACAGTGTCGGCAAAGCGTTCACTATGTTGTGCCATAAATAAAAAGCGTGAACGTGATAAAAACCGCCCTGTTAAGCCTTTTCTGCTGTCTTCACGTAAAAATAAAGTACATATTTCTGAGCAGCCTGTGTAGTCATTACACATACTTAAAATATCAACGGTATTGTAAACGTTTAAGGTGGGTGAATGATGGACAGTTTTACCTAAATGGTAGTGATACAAAGGAACAGACAAACCGACGGCCGCTTCTATGGCGGTAGTACCAATTACTTTGCCAGTGTCACTGTCTTCTAAAACAAATAAATAGCTTTCATCGATAGGCTTATTTACATTTTTAGTAAAGCTGTTTTGTGCACGGTCTATTTTTTCTTGTAGTTGTCCATCATCGACAGGTAAAGAGGTAAAACCATGGCCTGATTCAATGGCAATCTCTTTAAGTGCTGCAAAATCATTGACAGTAATAGGACGTAATACTTGCATTAACTACTTGCTCCAATAAAGCCCTGAGGTAAACATTTATCTCAGGGCTTTATATGTTTTACTTAGTGATTAACCGTTTACAACTTCGCTTACTGCTTTTTCAAAGCGAGCTAAGCCTTCCTTAATATCCTCAAATGGGATTACTAATGAAGGTGTAAAGCGGATAACGTTCATTCCGGCTACTAAATTCATTAAACCGTTATTAGCACTTGCAACTAAGAAGTCGCGAGCACGGCCTTCAAATTTTTCATTTAATGCAGCACCAATAAGTAAGCCTTTACCACGGATTTCACTAAATACATGGTATTTTTCGTTAATGGCATTTAGACCATCACGGAACATTTGTTCACGTTCTTTTACGCCATTTAAAACCGCAGGGGTATTTACTGTATCAAATGCAGCTTCTGCAACAGCACATGCCAATGGGTTACCACCGTAGGTAGAACCATGAGTCCCTATTTTTAGGTGTGCTGCAATTTCAGTAGTCGTGATCATAGCGCCAATTGGGAAACCGCCACCTAATGCTTTTGCCGTGGTTAAAATATCAGGAATAACATCTAAGCCTTCGTATGCATATAAATGACCTGTACGGCCAACGCCGGTTTGTACTTCATCAAAAATAAGCAGTGCGTTATGCTTAGTACACAGTTCACGTACTTTTTGTGCAAACTCATTGGTTGGTGGCACAATACCGCCTTCACCTTGTAATGGCTCCATCATTACTGCACAAGTATCATCGCCAATTAAGGCTTCAAAGGCAGCAATATCATTGTAGTCACAATGAACAATATCAGCAGGCTTTGGCCCAAAACCATCAGAATAAGCGGCTTGGCCACCTACAGTTACAGTGAAAAAAGTACGGCCATGAAAGCCTTTATTAAAAGCGATGATCTTAGACTTTTCAGCACCAAATTTTTCCAAGGCAAAGCGACGCGCTAACTTTAAAGCCGCTTCGTTTGCTTCAGCTCCTGAGTTTGCAAAGTAAACTTTTTCTGCAAAGGTAGCATCAACCATTTTCTTAGCTAAGCGAAGTGCTGGCTCATTGGTCATTACATTTGCTAAGTGCCAAATTTTTTCGCCTTGCTCTTTTAGTGCGCCCACTAATGCAGGGTGACAATGACCTAAACAATTAACCGCAATACCACCGGCAAAATCGATAAATTCGTTGTTATTTTGATCCCACACGCGTGAGCCTTCACCACGAACGGGAATAACTGCAGATGGGTTGTAATTAGGGACCATTACGTCGTTAAATAAATCTCTGGTTACTTGCATTTTTACACCTAAATTAATCACATAAAAAACGTTGCTGAAAAATAACGATAAGCTCAGGCTTATTCAGCAATACAATGCGTTCATACTTATTAAAAATGTCATTATCAAAGGTTATGGATTAAATTTGCAGTGCTATTTTGTGAAAAATGATTAGAATAATAGTCAAAATAACGAACCTTATTAGCATTATGATAACTCCCCAAGATAAAAAGCTACTATCAGTATTAAAAACGAACGCTAGAGCAAGTATTTCTGACCTTGCAAGGCATTTAAATTTATCCCGCTCAACAGTGCAAAGTCGCATGCTTAAGTTGGAGCAAAGTGGGGTGATTAAAGGGTATAACGTTGACTTTGGAGATGATTTTTTAAATAGCTTAGTTTCTGCACATGTCTCAATAAAGGTCAAACAAAAGCTAACGACTAAAACCAACGTAGAGTTAAAACAAATAGATGCCATATCTCAGTTGTATGCAATTAGCGGTGAATTTGATTTAATTGCCATTGTCGAAGCTCAAAATCTCGAGCAGTTAAGCCACTTATTAGACGATATAGGTAATTTAGATGGGGTAGAGCGCACTCGTTCATCGGTTATTTTAGAAACCAAATTTAAGCGTTAATTAGATTTATTTCTAACTATTCAGTGAGTATTAATTATTTGCATTTAGGCTCACTTAATTGTAATCTCCCCTTATTAGAAACAAGGATTGTTTTTGACCAAATCAATAGGCTTTTCGCCCCTGCATTTGCCACAATCCTCCAATACTAAACAAACCTGATAAGTATAGTTATTACATGCAAGAACACTAGTTGATTACAATGTGAGAAACAGGACGTTTTGGCAAAACAGCTCAAAAACATTACAAGGAAATGTTATGAAATACACAACACTAGCTGCTGCAGCCCTATTAATAATAGGTGGCTCATATTTAAGTGCAAAGGCCACTTTATTTGACTCAAGCGATAACATAACGGTTGAAACTTACAGCGACATATTTTTCAAACTAGAATCCTCACCCGTCAATATTGATGAGATTATTACTGGCGCGAGTCAGTTTGCCAATAGCTTATGTGATGAAAGTATTTATCAAGAAGTTATTGGTGAGTCAGTAAACTCATGTAAGCAAAAATTCAAACAATCACAAGCGCAATGTGCTGACTTTATTACAAAAAATAGTCAGGCTATGTACACTGATAAGGTTGCCATAACGCTCGTATCTGAAAAGTTTATAAATTGCATGACGAATAGCTAAGTTATATTTTGTTCAAAGTTCACCCAAAGCTCCCTATTAGACTGGGTGAGATTGGTATTTCAATATTTTAATTAGCATATTATACCCTGTGGTCTATGCTGAATTTATGAGTTGTTAATGCCCAGTTTGCTTTAGGGAGTACAATGCAAGAAAATTTACTAAACTCAGTTATCAAAATAACAAAAAACAGAGACGTAGACTCACTTGAATACAGCTTGATATCGACCATCCAAGAGTTTATTGGGTGTAAAGAAGTTTCAGTTTATAAAGACATAGAAGTTCAGGGTCAACTTACCATTGAACAAAGCCTATGTTTGAAAGTGACTGGTGAAAAGCAATTTGAGTGGGTACAACGACAAATTGTTGCACACCCCGAGGATGAGCTTTTATCCTGCTTACGTTCTGCTTGCATTATCACTGTGCAATCAACAGATGGCATTGAACGCCGTTGGTTACCCATTACCCGCCAAGAGAAAACAGTCGCCGCAATTTCTGTGGTTTCAAACAGCCTAGATAGTCCAGCTCAGGTGATGTTGAATGCTTTTTGTCGTATTTTTGAAAATTATTTAGTGATTCTTCATGAAAACGAAAGAGATAAATTAACAGGACTATTAAATAGACAAACCTTTGAGAAAAAAATAAAACAACTGATTGAAAAACAAGTATTAAAAGTTCACAGTTCTTCCCGAGATGAGGGTAAAAGGCAAAAAAAATACGCATCTACATCTTGGTTAGCTATTTTAGATATTGATCATTTTAAAAATATAAACGACAAGTATGGTCATATTTGCGGTGATGAAGTACTGCTGATATTAGCGCAAAAAATGCGTCACTTTTTTCGTTCAACCGATTTAATTTTTCGCTTTGGTGGTGAAGAATTTGTGATTGTTTTTGAGCCCACTGATGCAGATTCCATATGTAATAAAATGGCAGAATTTTTACAACTCGTCAGAAATACTTCGTTTCCTTTTGTTGAAAACATGACGATCAGTGCTGGTTTAGCACGTATTAGCCCTTATGATTTCCCAATCACTGTAATAGAGAGCGCCGACAAAGCACTGTATTACGCTAAAAATAATGGCCGAGATAAGTTTTGTGTATACGAAGATTTAATCGCTGAACAGCTAATCAACGTACAAGAAAACGATTCAGAAATAGATTTATTTTAACCTACTGGGCTTGTGCGTGGCTTCGCTGTACCTTTACCTTAGTAACTTGATCGAGCTTTAAAAAATAAACATTACCGCCAATGCCTTTAAATTCCTCATCAGTAAAGGCAATTGTATTATCATCATAAAACGTGATCGCTTCTTTTTGGGTCACAATACCAAGATCAATTTTAGACACATCACCAGAGAAAAACTTATCCCCTTTAAAATTTTCAAACAGCCAAATGCTGGTTGAGTCTAGTAGCGCAAGTTTTTTTCTATCTGGGCTGAGTGCTGCAGAGGTGATCCAGCATAACTTTTCCATGGTGGTGCAGGTTCTAAACGAGTCAATTAGCTGGGCGTCAAAATTTGCTGCATGATCGCCTACTTTGTAAACATTGGTAATACCATCAAAGGGTTCAGTTCGGTTTTTAGTAAATAAATATAAGTGCCGGCCAAAAGCGACAAAAGCTTCTAAGTCATAATTGCGTTGATCAGGTTGTATTGGACTGCCGTCTAATTCTGGGTAGGTAAATTTAATTATCTCGGCTTCAGTGGTATTTGTTTTAATATCAATCGGGTTTTCTATTTTATAAATGGTTAGCCACTTACGTTCATTTTTATTATTACCAAAGTCACCCAAGAAAAAATGACCAAAGTTATTTTGTGTCATGTCCTCCCAATCAATGTTTTTTGCGTTGCTGACTAAAATCTCTTTAGCGATAGAGCCATCGTCATTGAGTCTATATAGCTTAGGTTCGTCACCACTGTCATTAATAGCCCACAGACGTTTATATTTATCAAACTCAATGCCGGAAATTTCTTTTAACTTTGGGTCTACAGAGACAAGCTTTTTACTATATAGTGTATAAATTGAACTACCAACAACAGCAATGGTAGTGAGAAAAACAATAACAGAGGTAATAAGAATGCTTTTTTTAATCATAGTTTTTAAATATTTATCGGCATTGGCTAGGTAGATAATTATTATCGCTGATGATGTTGTTAAGCTAAAGGTTTTTTAACCTCAATGTGGTAATAAAAAACGATTATGAGTGAATTGTTGTAAAAGAAATTTAATCGGGTGTAGTTGGTTTAAAAATTGCTCAGTTAAAGAGCTTACCTAAAAACCTGTTTAAAATGGTTGAAAACTGCACCAACCTAGTGCGGTAAAATAAATAACGCACTGTAATAATGCGTAAATAAAGTTTTGTTTAACTTTAAGCTTGTTTTTATGTGAATGAATGGATTCCACATCGCCTATTTAAGCTGTTTGGCCTGTGGCAAAGATGAATAACCCTTACGGTTTAGTTGGAGCCTATTATGTTGAATAAACGCTTTTTTAAGACAAAAAACGAAGCAGAAGTCACGTTTGAATTTTCTCATCCTGATGCTGATGATGTCTGTTTACTTGGGGAGTTTAATGATTGGCAGCCAGTGCCAATGAAACTGAACAAAAAGTTGGGTGTGTTTAAGTGTAAACAGCGTTTGCCTGTTGATAAAGAGTTTCACTTTCGTTATTTGATTAATGGTAAGCAGTGGGATAACGACCATCAGGCTGATGGTTATCGGGCTAATAATTTTGGTTCAGAGAACAGTATAGTAAATACACAACGCATTAATTAAGGTTGGTGAATGGACGCACTATCGCAATTATTTTATTTGCATGGAATAGGCTATGAATACACTAAGTACACTGGTGAACACGTTGTTTTTAGCGAACAAACGCGCAAGTTAGCCTTGCAGTGTTGTGGCGTTGACACCAGTGATGCAGCGCAAATAGATAAGTTAAATTACCAATTAGATGCGGCCACTTGGTTAACGCTTGCACCGGCTGTTAGCTTAGTAAAGCAGCCTAGCAATGTGCTTAAAGTACGTATTAAAGAAACCGACGCGCACCATAAAATTACGCTTAACATACCTGCATTAAATATTAAGCTACAATTTGAACAAATTGCTGACTATGCGCCATTAGGCGAGTATTTTTTAAATGACTGCCGTTATATTGAAATAGCGTTGCCACTCACCCATTTACCTACGGGTTATTATGATGCTTTGCTGAGTATGGGAGCGCAATCGGCAACTACACAAATTTGGTCTATCCCTAAACAAGTTTATCAAATTGCCGATAGTAAACGCCTTGGCTTATCAATTCAGTTATATACATTAAAAAACCAAGCCGGAATGGGAATTGGTGATTTTAATGATTTACTTGAATTAACCACGTTATGTGCAAAACAAAAAATGGATTATATTTTACTTAATCCTCTGCACTTATTATTTGCAGATAACCCAGAGTGCGCTAGTCCCTATAACCCCAGTAACCGCGCGTTACTCAATCCATTGTATATAGCAATTAACTTATCGCCCGATAGTATTAACAATCCCGCTTTAGATGATTACTTATCTTCTTGTTATTTAACGTCGCACAGTGAGCAAGATATAACCTTTATCAATTATAAAACGGTTACTGAGCAGAAATATAATGCCTTTAAACTGCTTTTTGTGCATTTTCAACAACAGGGTAGTCAAGCACGGCAAGACGAGTTTACAGCCTTTTGTAAACAGCACCGTGATGTACTTGCTATGCTAGAAACCACAGAACCGACATTCGACTATTACCTGCAATGGCAAGCACATAGCCAACTCATACTGTGCCAACAACATTGTATCGACCAAGGAATGGCGATTGGTTTGATTAACGACTTAGCAGTTGGCTGTGCCAAAGAGGGCAGTGAATATAAACATCAGCAGAAACTGTTTAGCCAAGATGCGACTGTAGGAGCTCCACCGGATCCTTGGGCTGAAAGTGGCCAAAATTGGGGTTTGCCAGCAATAAATCCTCAGCGCCTTGCTGACAATAACTATTATTTTTACCGCTCACTTATACGCGCCAATATGAATGCTGTGGGTGGATTACGCATTGATCATGTTATGGCAATTAGACGTTTATGGTGGTGCTTTAGCAATAATAACAGCCAAGATGGTTGCTATGTTTACTATCCATTCGAGCACTTGTTAGCTATTTTGAAAATAGAATCTCACCTAAATAAGGCTGTCGTGATAGGCGAAGATTTAGGTGTTGTGCCACCTGAAGTAAAAGAAGCGCTGGTGAGCAGTGGAATTTTTTCAAACAGTTTATTTTATTTCGAAAAACAACAAAATGATGAATTTGTTAATCGTGATGATCTTAGCGAACAATGCCTGCTGATGATTGCCAATCATGACGTACCGCCATTTGTTGGCTGGTGGCAGCATAGTGATTTAACCCTCAAACAACAGTATCAGCTGATTGATGCCGCTAAACACCAGCAGCTAGTGCAGCAACGTCAACAAGAGCAACAACGGTTAGTTGATTTTATTAATGCACAAGACACACATTCTGACATGTCATTAAACACCGATGCTTTTGCGATTTATAGCGCGCTGGCTTTGTGTTTAGCAAAGTCGCCATCGCGATTATTTGCCCTACAAATTGATGACTTAGACAAACAATGCTACCCAGTTAACATTCCGGGTACAGATAAAGAATATCCCAATTGGAGACGGGTGTTAACACATACGTGCGAGGATATTTTTACTGATAACGCATCACTTTTGACTGCAATACATTCAATGAGGAATGGGTAAATGGGCAGTATAAAAAATATGAAATCAACGCCAGTGACTGATTATGATTCACAAGTTACTGCGCTCGCAGCAGGACGGTTTAAAGACCCGTTTAGTTTTTTAGGAGCGCACAGTACACAAAGCGGCATAGAAATTCGAGTGTATTTGCCAGCTGCACTGCAGGTTGAATTGTTAATTGGTGATCAAACAATTACTGCATTGCGCTATAAACAAAGTGATTTATTTATAGCTGAGCTATCAAGCATGCCGAGCAGTATGTATCAATGTCATGTTAGCTATAAAAGCAATAATATTACCTTTTACGATGAATACAGTTTTAGTAGTACCCTTGATGAGCAAGCAATGTACTTGTTCAATGAAGGGAGTCTTGAGCATGCTTATGCGCACTTAGGCGCGCAATTTATTACACAACAAGGCGTAGACGGTGTTCGTTTTTGTGTGTGGGCGCCAAATGCTGCCAGCGTTTCAGTGATTGGTGAATTTAACTTTTGGCAGTCCAATCGTCACTTTATGCGATTTCATCCGGCTAGTGGAGTATGGGAGTTATTTATCCCGGGGCTGTGCGCCGATATGTGCTACAAATTTGCTATCACCACACTCAGTGGTGAAGTTTTAGATAAAGCCGATCCCTTTGCTTTTAAAATGCAGCAAGCGCCAGGTACAGCAAGCATTTTACAATACAAACCCACCCCTATCACGCTTAGTGAACAAGCGATCAAAAATAGGCAAAAGCGTAATCATATTGATGCCGCTATTAGTATTTATGAAGTGCACTTAGGTTCTTGGCAACGCGCTGAGCATAATCGTTATTTAAGCTACAGCGAGCTGGCAGATAAGCTTGTAAGTTACGTGGTTAAAATGGGGTTTACGCATTTACAACTTATGCCTATCAGTGAATACCCGTTTGATGGTTCTTGGGGTTATCAGCCGGTAGGCTTGTTTGCGCCTACAAGCCGCTTTGGTGATTACAACAGCTTTAAATACTTAGTTGAGCAATGCCATAAAGCCAATATCGGTATTTTACTCGATTGGGTGCCGGGGCACTTTCCAAGCGACCCTCATGGGTTACATTGTTTTGATGGCACCCATTTATATGAACATGCTGATATGCGTCAAGGGTTTCACCCTGATTGGAATACCTATATTTATAATTACGATCGCCCTGAAGTTAAAAGCTTTTTAATATCAAATGCAATGTATTGGCTCAGTCAATTTGGCATAGATGGACTGCGAGTAGATGCGGTGGCATCTATGTTGTATCTTGATTACAGCCGAAAAGAAGGGCAATGGGTAGCTAATTGCTTCGGTGGCAGAGAAAACTTAGGGGCTATTGAGTGCCTTAAACAAGTAAACATACGCAGTTATAAAAATAACCCCGGTATTATGATGGTGGCTGAGGAGTCAACGGCGTGGCCCGGAGTAACGCAAAGCGTTGAGCATAATGGTTTGGGCTTTGGTTACAAATGGAATATGGGCTGGATGAACGACAGCCTGCATTACATGCAGCAAGACTCACTATTTAGGAAATACCATCATCATAAAATGACATTTTCTATGGTGTATGCTTTTAGTGAAAATTACATTTTACCACTGAGTCATGATGAAGTAGTCCACGGTAAAGGTTCACTTCTAAACAAAATGCCCGGTGACGATTGGCAACAGTTTGCTAATTTACGGGCTTATTATGCGTTCATGTGGGCGCATCCAGGAAAAAAACTTCTGTTTATGGGCGCCGAAATAGCACAGCGAAAAGAGTGGGATCATGACCATTCAATAGACTGGCACTTGCTTGAGCATCAAAGTCATCTAGGTATTCAAGATACGGTAAAACGCCTTAATCATGTGTACCAAGCCCACCCAGCACTTTATGAGCTTGATAGCTGTGCTACAGGCTTTTCATGGATAGATAATAATAACAATCAGCAAAGTATATTTAGCTTTATTCGTTATGCTAAAAGTGCTGACGATTTTATGGTTGTTGTCGCTAATTTTACCCCTACTGCTTATCAACATTTTACCTTAGGCGTGCCTGCTAAAGGCAGTTATAAGGTGATATTAAACACTGATGAGTCATGTTTTTTTGGCTCTGGCATTAATATCACTGATGAGCCAAGCCAACTTATTCATTCAATTAATCAACCAAGCCATGGCTTTGATCACAGTATCACATTACAGATGGGTGGCTTAACCACTGTTTACTTACAAAAGGTGAATGATGAGTAATTGCTTTGAGGTTACCCATGGTGCATCTCTTCCATTGGGATCGACTGTACAAAACAACGGCGTCAACTTTGCCTTATACGCCCCTAATGCAAGCCAAGCTTTTGTTTGTTTATTTGATAAAAGTGGCCATACAGAAATATTAAAAATAGCTATGAATATTAATGAAGGCGGGGTGTGGAGTATTCACGTTGCGCCACTTAGCGCTGGCGCATTATATGGCTTTAGGGTTGATGGTGAGTATAACCATGAAAAGGGCATGTTATTTAATGAACATAAGTTGCTGATTGACCCGTATGCAAAAGACTTGTTTAACGAGTTTACTTGGAGCGAGCGCCATTACGGACAAATGCCGATAGGCACTAAAAGCGAGGTTAATAATGCGATAGATATGCCTAAATCTAAAGTGACTACATCGGTTGCTTATACCAATAAAAAGCCACAGCATAGCTGGGCTAATACGGTAATTTATGAGTGTCATGTAAAAGGTGCTACCTGTCGTCATCCAGGTATTCCAAAAGTACAGCAAGGCACGTTTTTAGGCCTAAGCCACCCGTGCTTTATTGAGCATTTAAAAAGTTTAGGGGTGACCGCTATTGAGCTTTTGCCTGTGCATGCGTTTATAAGTGAACAGTTTTTAATTACTAAAGGCCTGCAAAATTACTGGGGCTACAATAGCATCAATTTTTTTACTCCCCACAAAGACTATTTGGTTAATGACGATATAAACGAATTTAAACAGATGGTCAGCGAACTACATCGCGCCAATATTGAAGTTATTTTAGATGTGGTATACAACCATACTGCTGAGGGCGGCAGTGATGGACCGATATTGTCTTTACGTGGCTTCGATAACCTCACTTATTATCGCACTATTAATGGGCAACCCAATGTATATATAAATGATACTGGCTGTGGTAACACCTTAAATATTGATCATCCAAAAACTTTGCAACTGGTTCTTGATAGCTTGCGTTATTGGGTGGAAGTTATGGGGGTTGATGGCTTTCGATTTGATTTAGCCACCATTTTAGGGCGTTCAAGCACGGGTTTTAGTGCCTCTCATACGTTTTTACAGGCCGTTGCACAAGATCCTATATTAAATAAAGTAAAACTGATTAGTGAGCCGTGGGATATAGGGCCTGGCGGGTATCAGTTAGGTGCTTTTCCTGCTCCTTGGCGTGAGTGGAACGATCAATATCGTGATGTTATTAAACGCTTTTGGCAAAGTGAAAAAGGCATTATTAGTGATGTAGCTAAGCGTTTACATGGCTCCTTTGATATTTTTGAACACAGTAACCGCGGCCCGCTTAATAGTATTAATTTTATTACCAGCCATGATGGTTTTACCCTTGCCGATTTAGTCAGTTATGAGCAAAAGCATAACCAAGCAAATGGTGAAAACAATCAAGATGGCCACAGCGCTAATTATTCGTTTAATTGCGGAGTTGAGGGATTTAGTAGCGATCCTGAAATAATAAACTTACGGCTCCAACAACAAAAAAACTTTTTACTTACCTTGCTACTCTCTAAAGGGGTGCCAATGATAGCCGCTGGCAGTGAAATGGCCCATTCTCAAGGTGGTAATAATAACGCTTATTGCCAGAATAACCGCACAAGCTGGCTGGCATGGAAAGACTCACAACTAAACCATTGCTTAATTCAGTTTATAGATGATGCATTAAAAATTAGGCACGGTCACAGTGCGTTTAAACACAGTGTGTTTTTAGATGATATTGATGAACGTTTCACCGTTAAGTGGTTCACCGAGCAAGGTAAAAAAATGGATGAAACACATTGGCATGAAGATACGCGACAATTTTTAATGTATAGCTTACTTGATAAGCAAAATAAGCACGCCTTATTAATTATTTTAAACGCCAGTAAACAGCCCGTGGTCTGCCAATTACCACAATCGCCCATTACTGCGACATGGGCGTTAGTGTTATCAAGCGTAAATAACGCATCAACTGTTGTTGAAGAAGATGCAACCGTGAATATTTCAGCACAAAGTAGTTGGGTTTTTAGTGCCAATTTAGAAGGCGAAGATTATGACTAAGCAAGACGAGCAAGTGTGTGTGGTAAAAGGCTGGCAAGAAGGCCCGGTTATTGATGAAAGTACCTTAAGTGATGATTTAACTCGCCACTTTTATTACACCTTAGGGCGTGATGTGGTGGGAGAGTCGCAGTTGTATTTATATCATGCATTGGCGCTGACAATAAGAGATAGACTCGTTGCGCGTTGCAGAGAAACTAATCAGCAAATTAAACAACAAAAACGCCGCAAAACAGCGTATTTATCGCTAGAGTTTTTAATGGGTAGAGCACTGGGTAATGCGGTACTCAACCTTGATTTAGAGTCTCAGGTAAGTACTGCACTGCAAGCTTACTGTACTGAGCTGGAAAATGTAGAACAAGCAGAGCATGATGCCGGCTTAGGTAATGGTGGCTTGGGGCGCTTAGCGGCATGCTTTTTAGATAGTTGCGCGAGTTTAGCGCTGCCAGTAGTGGGTTATGGAATTCGCTATGAATACGGCATGTTTAATCAATCAATAAAAGAAGGCAACCAAATTGAGCAGCCAGATAACTGGCTACGCGAAGGTCACCCTTGGGAATTGAGCGCACCAGAGCAAGCTAAACGAGTTAAGTTCTCGGGTTATGTACAAAGTTATACCGATAAATTTGGTCGTGAACATCGCCAGTGGATGAGCTCCCAAGATGTGCTTGCGGTTCCTTATGATGTTCCTATTCCGGGCTATAAAAATAATATTGTTAATACCCTTAGGCTTTGGAAGTCTGAAGCTACAGATGAATTTAATTTAGCCGAATTTAATGCCGGTAGTTATTCAGAAGCGGTGGCACAAAAAAACCTCGCAGAGCAAATAACCATGGTGTTGTACCCTAACGACAGCAGTGAAAATGGTAAAGAACTGCGTTTACGCCAGCAATACTTTTTATCATCGGCAAGCATTCAAGATGTACTGAGCCAGTGGATTGAGCAATACGGAGATAATTTTACTGATTTTGCTCAGCATCATGTTTTTCAGCTTAACGACACTCATCCTAGTATTGCCGTGGCAGAGCTGATGCGAATTTTAGTTGACGACCATGAACTCGACTGGGATCAGGCATGGAACATCACAACCAAAACCATGGCTTATACAAATCACACTTTATTGCCGGAGGCATTAGAGAAGTGGTCAGTGGGGTTATTTGCTAAATTATTACCACGTATTTTAGAAATTATTTATGAAATTAATGCCCGTTTCTTAGCAGAGGTTGCAAGGCATTGGCCGGGTGATGTGCAAAAGCAACGAGACTTATCATTAATTGAAGAGGGCGAAGAGCCGCAAATTCGCATGGCTTTTTTAGCCATTGTTGGTAGTTATTCAGTCAATGGCGTAGCCGCACTGCATACCCAGTTATTAACTGCGGGTTTGTTTAAAGATTTTTACTCATTATGGCCTGAAAAGTTTAATAACAAAACCAATGGGGTGACACCAAGGCGTTGGCTTGCTTATTGTAATCCGGGTCTGAGCCATATTATTAGCGAGAAAATAGGAAAAGACTGGGTAGGCGACTTTGCAAAAATTAGCCAATTACGCCGTTTTTATGATGATCCGCAATTGCACGTAACATGGCAGCAGGCAAAACAGCATAACAAGCAACGCTTAGTCGATTTAGTAAAACAAAAGTGTGGCGTTGAGTTTGACGTAAACATGCTATTTGATGTTCAGGTAAAGCGTATTCATGAATATAAGCGCCAGTTACTCAATGTGTTACATGTTATTCATTTATACGACCGCATTCGTCGTGGCGATACACAAGGCATGATACCTCGTTGTGTATTACTCGGAGGTAAAGCCGCACCTGGTTATATGATGGCGAAGAAAATTATTAAGCTGATTAATAATGTTGCTGAGGTGATCAACAAAGACCCACAGGTATCTGCTTTTCTAAGAGTCGCGTTTTTACCTAATTATAATGTAACCGCCATGGAAACCATTTGCCCTGCAACGGACTTATCGGAGCAAGTATCAACCGCGGGCAAAGAGGCCTCAGGTACCGGCAACATGAAGTTTATGATGAATGGCGCGCTCACAATAGGCACGTTAGATGGCGCGAATATTGAAATCCGCGATGCAGTAGGGGCTGAGAACTTTTTCTTATTTGGCGCACAAGCTGAGCATATTGACGACATAAAAGCGCATTATAACCCCAGTGAAATAATTGCGAATAACCCTGATTTGAATAGTGTGATGCACTTACTCGAAAGTGGCCATTTCAATCTATTTGAACCTGGCTTATTTGACGATGTGATTAGTAGTATTAAGAGCAAAGACGATGCATGGTTAACTGCACATGACTTTACCAGTTACATTGCAGCGCAGCGTGAAGTGGATAAAGCGTACGCTGATCAAACCCACTGGACTCAAATGAGTATTTTAAATACCGCGGCCAGTGGTTTATTTTCTAGTGACAGAACAATAGGCCAATATTGTGATGACATATGGCACTTAACCCCACTAGATACGTCACAGCAAACAGTAAAAACAAACACTGACACTAATAGCTGACACTAAATGGAGAGAGTAATATGCCCAGTTATGCAAATCGCTATATAAGTAATTTAACCAGAGACACCTATGCACTCATTCTAGCCGGCGGACGAGGTTCTCGTCTTCATGAGCTAACAGACTGGCGTGCAAAACCAGCCGTTTATTTTGGCGGCAAGCACCGTATTATTGATTTTCCACTATCAAATTGTATTAACTCTGGTGTAAGGCGAGTAGGGATTGCAACGCAATATAAATCTCATTCGCTAATACGCCATGTAAATCGTGCATGGGGGCACTTTAAAAAGGAATTAGGCGAGTCGGTTGAGATTTTACCAGCATCACAGCGTAATGGTGATGAATGGTATTGCGGTACTGCCGATGCGGTATTTCAAAATATGGATATTATTCGCCATGAATTACCTAAATATGTAATGATTTTGTCAGGCGATCATGTATATCGTATGGATTACGGCGGTTTGTTAGCAAAGCATGTCGAAAATGGTGCCGATATGACCGTATGCTGTTTAGAAGTCGCGGTTGAAGAAGCAGCGAACACCTTTGGGGTAATGACCGTTGATCAAGAAAATCGAGTGCGGCGATTCGACGAAAAACCAGCTGAACCAAGCTCTGTGCCTGGCAAACCTGGTACGTGTTTAGCGTCAATGGGTAATTACGTCTTCAATACTGAGTTTTTATTTGAGCAATTACAAAAAGATTCACAAACCGAAGGCTCAGGACGTGATTTTGGTCATGACATTATTCCCGCCATTATCGAAGAGCATAATGTGTTTGCTTACCCATTTAGAGATCCTGCACAAGTAGGGCAACCTTATTGGCGCGATGTAGGGACCTTAGATTCATTTTGGGAAGCGAACATGGAGTTGGTTATGCCTGAGCCTCAATTGGATTTGTACGACCCTACTTGGCCAATTTGGACATACCAAGAGCAGCTTCCTCCAGCTAAGTTTATTTTTGATGATGACGATCGTCGGGGTATGGCTGTTGATTCAACCGTATCGGGCGGCTGTATTATTTCAGGCTCAATAGTGAGAAAGTCATTACTGTTTTCTAATGTACATATTCGCTCATATTGTACTATTGAAGAGTCGGTTATTTTACCCGGTGTTATAGTTAACCGTGGGTGTAAAATTAAACGTGCCATTATTGATAGAAGCTGTGAGATCCCCCCAGGGTTAGAAATTGGTTATGATCGTAAAACCGACGAAGCCAATGGTTTTAGAGTATCTAAAAAGGGAATTGTTTTGGTAACCCGCGAGATGCTGACAAAGTTAGACACTAAGTTAAATCAATAATTAAATAGCAAGGCGAAAGCCTTGCAGCTAACTATAAGAGTAAATAAATGCATGTATTAATGGTTGCCGCAGAAAATGATGCGTTACCTAATGCCAAAGTCGGTGGTGTTGCCGATGTCATACGTGACGTACCTAAAGCGTTAGCGGCACAGGGACTAACGATTGATGTGGTAATTCCTGATTATGGCTTTGAATTGGGTGAGCGCCGTTTTATTGGTGAAGTCAACGTTGCGTTTAATTCAGCCTCTCACGTTTTATCGCTGTTTGAAATTCCACAAACGCAAAATGCAGTGAGGCAAATAGTAATAAGCCACCCTTTGTTCAGCCAATCACATAGTGTGTATTGCAACGATGATGACAATCGTCCATTTGCTACTGATGCGAGTAAGTTTGCACTGTTTAATGCCGCGATTTGTGAAGCGCTTTTACAAGGGGTTTTAAAACAACCAAACACGTTACATTTACACGACTGGCACAGTGCTTGTGTGGCGGTGTTACTAAAATTTGAGCCTCGCTATCGTAAACTTGCTAAGCTGCGCTTGGTGTACACGGTTCATAACTTAGCTTTACAAGGTATTCGCCCTTTTAAAGACGACGACTCTAGCTTAGAAGCTTGGTTTCCCTCATTAAGTTATGATGGCCAATTGCTTTGTGATCCCCGTTACCCTCATTGCTTTAACCCCATGCGCAGTGCTATTAATTTAGCCGATAAAGTACATGTGGTTTCACCCAGTTATAGTCAAGAAGTGCAGATTGCGAGTAACGATGCAGGCGGTTTTTTTGGTGGTGAAGGACTTGAGCGTGATTTACAACAAGCGGCTGAGCAGGGCAAGCTGATTGGGATACTCAACGGCTGTGATTACACAACTCAACACCCGAAGCAGGCAACGCTTAGCGAGCTTTTAGAGCAGATAGAAGCTACGCTTTTTAGCTGGATGGCAAAAAACGTACACTTAGACAGCAGCCACTATATTGCTCACCAACGTGTTTTACAATTTATGGCATCAGAGCAGCAAGGGCCTTTAATGACCAGTGTAGGGCGGCTCACCGAGCAAAAAGTATTGCTGCTGTGCCAGCCACACAACAATAGTTTAACTATTGATGAGGTATGCAAGGTTATAAACCAATATAATGGTCGCTTGATTGTATTGGGCTCGGGCGATAAAAAACTAGAACAATTATTTACCACTGCAATGGCTCGAAATAGCAATTTATTGTTTTTAAAAGGTTATGGCCAAGGTGTTGGTGATTTAATGTATCAACTAGGGGATTTATTTTTAATGCCTAGTTCTTTTGAGCCGTGTGGCATTAGCCAAATGCTGGCAATGCGAGCAGGTCAGCCCTGTCTTGTGCACAGTGTTGGCGGCTTAAAAGATACAGTTGAGCATAATGTGACTGGTTTTAGTTTTACTGGTGATACC
Organism: Pseudoalteromonas sp. S1612; assembly: GCF_005887175.1. Taxonomy (GTDB): domain Bacteria; phylum Pseudomonadota; class Gammaproteobacteria; order Enterobacterales; family Alteromonadaceae; genus Pseudoalteromonas; species Pseudoalteromonas undina. Next base: position 47,060 of record NZ_PNDH01000025.1, read on the forward strand.
TTATTAGCTCAGGCAGAGGCACTGTTGCATAGTTTATCTGAGGCCTTGAATGTAAATCACGCTAATCCTAAGCAATGGCAAGCGATAAAAAATAGCGCTAAGAACAGCTGCTTTGGTTGGGATGACGTTGTAACTGATTATATTACCTACTTATATTAAAAAATTTATTAAAGTTCAGTGACATCCGTTCCTATTTGCGCTTTAATTACTTAGTCTGGTGGAAATAATAAAAAGTAGGTAATGTGTCGGTATTTGTGGCAAGGCAAGCAATCCTTAATCGTAATCAAAATGTAGTTGCATATGAACTACTGTTTCGCGATAGCCCTGAAAATTGCTTTCCTGGTGTTTCTGATGGTCAAGCAACGGCTCGCCTGATCATGGAAAACCAGCTTAACTTAGGTACTCGCCATATTACTTCGGGTAAAAAAGCGCTGATCAATATTGGTCCTGAATCATTAAAACTCGATTTATGCGAATTTTTACCCTGTAAAGATGTGGTTATTGAATTACTCGAAACCATAGAGCCCACCGACGATACCTACGAGCTATGCCGTAAACTCTTTCACAGTAACTATAAATTAGCCCTTGATGACTTTGTTTACTCACCGCAGTGGGAACGTTTTTTAAAGCTAGTTAATTTAATTAAATTTGATATTCGGCTCACGCCACTGGATGAAATTCCACTGGTGGTAAATAAGCTAAAAAAACACAAAAATATTAAGCTGTTAGCTGAAAAAATAGAAACCGATGAAGAATATAAATTAGCTCGCCAAATGGGGTTTGATTATTTCCAAGGGTATTACTTTGCCCGCCCCGCAATGATAGAGCAAAAAGATATTCATTATAATTATGGTCTTGTCATTGCCATTTATTCAGAAGTAATGAAGCCAGATCCTGATGTGAAAGTAATCACCGGGTTATTTGAGCTTGATGCAGCACTAGCATACAAACTATTGCGTTTATTAAATAGTGGTGTATTTCCCCTGCAAAGCCAAATATCATCATTAAAACAAGCGCTGGTTTACCTAGGGCAAGCACGTTTAAAAAAGTTTGTAAGCCTAATTGTTACAGCACACACCGCGCGCACTAAGCCGATAGAGCTTATGCAAATGTGTGTTATTCGCGCTCGCTTTTGTGAATTAATAGCCAGCAAAGTCGCCAAACAAGTTCAAGGTGAGGCATTTTTAACTGGGCTGTTTTCTTTGCTTGATGCTATTTTAGATAAGCCAATGGACTTGTTGGTTGATAAACTGCCATTCCCAGATGAAATTAAAGTAGCACTAACCGGTGAGAAAAATGACTTATATTATATTCTTGAAACGGTAAAAGCATATGAAACCGGAAGTTGGTGGGCGCTTGAGAAAGCGGTATCACTCATTAATTTAGACAGTGCTTTTTTACCAAAATTATACAAACAAGCTGTAAAATGGGCCGATAGCTACAAAGATAATATTTAAAAGGATAGGGTTTGCGCAATTATAATATGGACTTTATAAGGGGCATAGCAGTACTTGGACTGGTATTTATTAACTGCTATTCCTTTGCAATTTTTGAACTCAATTACACTCCACTTACCACACCTCCAGCTAGCGATAATTTTTTACACACTTTAAGCCTTATATTTGTTGAAGGGCGGTTTCGCACATTATTTACGTTATTATTTGGTGCTGGTCTTTATATTCAGTTTCAGCGTCAGCAATGTATTCAGCCATTAAAAAAACGCCTATATTGGCTTATTGTGTTTGGCTTAATACATGGGTTGTTACTGTGGGCGGGTGACATTTTGTTTTTATATGGGGTGTCAGCATTACTGGTATTACGCTATTTAGATTACACGGACGAAGAGCTTAAAAGCAAAGCGGCCTTTTTTACTTTTATCGCTTTACTTGCCACAGCAATGTTTATGTTAGGGCTTAATGAAGAACCACTCTATAGGGATTCTCCCGAGTTTTACCAGATATATAATAGTTATTACCAAAGTATTGGTGCGCATTTTAGCCAAAATATAACAATGAGCATTTATATGTTGCTAACAGTGCCTATTTTATTACTGTGGGCAAGTGCTGGCTTTATGCTAATTGGTATTGTTGCCTACAAATGTAATGTGTTTAGTGATGGATTTAGCAGGTCGGGGCTAATTAAACTTGCTGTGTTAAGTGTGTTGCTGACTAGCTTACGATTAGTGTTAGAGTCATATGAACAAGGTATTGGTTATGCGTTACAAGAGCCTGTTAATGAACTGGCTGCTTTATGTGTGGCGCTGCTTTATATTCATTTAATCGTTAAACTATGCAATAACAGCTCGCAAATAGGGGGGCTCATTCAACGCGTAGGGCGGTTAGCGTTTACTTTATACATAAGCCAAACCATTATGCAGTTATTATTGTTTAAAGTGCTTTTCCCTCAGTGGGCGCTTAGTTTTAACCGCATTGATTATTGGCTTGTCGCTATTTGCTTAGTAGTTGTACAGCTTATGTTTACTGCACTCTACAGTCGTTATTTTAAGCAAGGACCCCTTGAATACCTATGGCGTAAATTAGCGCAAATTAAGCGCGAAAAAATAGCTTGAGTAGTTTAAACTATGCGCCTTTATATTTAAGAAGATTTGCCATATGACAGACTTAAAGCGTTTAAATAAATTTATTAGTGAAACAGGGTTTTGCTCACGGCGTGAAGCCGATAAATATATTGAGCAAGGTCGTGTTACTGTTAATGGCGAATTACCCGAAATGGGTGTTAAAGTCGCACAAAGCGATGTGGTATTGGTTGATGGTAAGCCATTAAAAGCACCACCAAAACGGGTTTACATTGCTTACAATAAACCAGTCGGTATTACCTGTACCACAGAACGAAAAATTCAAAGTAATATTGTAAAAGCGGTTAATTATCCTGACCGTATCTTTCCGATTGGTCGCTTGGATAGGCCCTCAGAGGGGTTGATTTTTTTAACCAATGAAGGGGATATCGTTAATAAAATCCTTCGTGCTGGCAATAACCATGAAAAAGAATACGTGGTTACCGTAGATAAACCACTAAACCGCCAGTTTGTGAATAAAATGGCAAACGGTATTCCTATTTTAGATACCGTGACCAAAAAATGTAAAGTGACGCAAACGGGTGCCCAGCAATTCACTATTATTTTAACTCAAGGTTTAAATCGTCAAATCCGTCGTATGTGTGAATATTTAGGCTACGAAGTGGTTACATTAAAGCGTGTGCGTATTATGAATGTAACCCTTAAAGGGTTAAAAGTAGGGCAATGGCGTCATTTAAGCGATGCAGAAATGGCGGTTATTAACGACTCGATTGCTGATTCTGGTAAAACACAAGAACACTCATTGTATGACGATAGTACATCGAATAATAACGTTGGGCTAACCACAAGCAACCAAGCAAAATCAGTGCATAAGCGTGAGTATCAAGGTGACAAGCCTCGAGGTACAAAGAACAACGAACAACATAAGCAAGCCAACAAAAGCAGCCGTAATACGCCATATCAGAAACGTTCAACCACCTATGTTGGTAAATCAAATGCCAATAAAGCTAATTCCGCATCAGGAACTAAAGCTAAGAGCAGTGGCACGTTAAGCTTAAAAAAGTAATTAAGTTGGTATAAATCAAGCAAATAAAAAACGCAGCCTAGGCTGCGTTTTTTATTAATGATTAAGACTATTTAGGGTAGTCAATTCTAAACACCACTGTGTATAAAACCGGCACCACAATCAGGGTTAGTAGGG